>CAYFWA010000301.1:3999-7811 GCA_964346625.1 uncultured Myxococcales bacterium | reverse complement strand
CTTGCCAGCCGGGCGCCTCGGCGCCCTGAACTGGACACCTTATTCGTGACCGGGACCTTAGCCTCGCTCGTACCCCGCACCTTGCCTCTCATCCTGGCCTGGCTGCTCATGACGCCGCTGCCCGCCGGCGCGGCTCCTGCGAAGCGGCGGTCCGCGGCGACCCCGACGGCGCGGTTTCGCCCTGCCCCGCCGCCGCGTCACCGGACCCACACCCGACCGCCGCGCCACTCCCACCCGAAACCCCGCGCGCGGAAGACGTCTCGGTCACGCGAAAGCGCGCGGGCGCGCCAGGGGACGAACCCGAAGATCCGCGCGCGGGGCAACGCGCGGCCCCGCGCCCAACCGCGGCCTCGCGCGCGAAAGCGAACGCGATCGCCCCCTCGCGCCCGACCCAGGCGCCGTGCGCGACCTCGACGCCGGTCACGGCTCCCAGCCCGGTCCCGCACCCAGACTCGCACTCGGCCCCGACTCCGGCGCAAAAAGCCGCCTCGGCCGCAAAAACCGCGAAGACCCCCCAAGCCCCGCTCCTACCGAGACATCGTGGGTCCCAAGGTGCAGCCCCGGGGCTCGCTGAGCCTGGGGGACACCTCCAACGGTCGGCTGCTACGCGGGGCAAAGCTGCCCCTGCGAGGCCCGCACCATCGGCTGCTGCCGGGATACGGGGGGCGCAACACCCGCTACGCCACCGAGGAGATGGTGGCGTTCTTGCACGACCTTGCCCGCGCGGTGGCGCGCCGCTACCGCGGCTCCCGCCTCATGGTGGGCAACCTGTCGCGCCGCGGCGGGGGGGACCTCAAGTGGAGCGTCTCGCACAACTGCGGGCGCGACGCCGACCTCGCCTTCTACGTGCGCCGGCGCGGCAAGCCCGTACCCGCCCCGAAGCTGGTGACCATCGGCAAGGACCTGCGGTCGGTGAAGCCGCGGGGCTACCGCTTCGACGTGGCGCGCAACTGGGCGCTGGTGCAGGCGGCCGTCACCCACCCCCGGGTGCACGTGCAGTGGATGTTCATCGCGCACCACCTGCGCGCGGCGCTGCTGTCCCATGCGCGCAAACGCGGGGTGAGCGCCGCGGTGCTCGCGAAAGCGGAGCGGGTGCTCAAGCAGCCCAGCGACAGCCTGTCACACGCGGATCACATCCACCTGCGCATCTACTGCAGCCGCGCGGACCGCCTGGCCGGCTGTCGGGATCGCCTGCCCTTCTGGCCAGGGGTCCCCACCTACGCGCGGGCCGTGGCGGCCCGCATCCGGATGCTGCTGCCCGGCCTGCGCGACGCCGACGCCATCGTGCGACGCCGCACGATGCTGCACCTGGCGCGGCTGGAGGCCCGCCCGGCGGCCCCCCACCTGGTGCGGCTGCTGCGCACGGATCCCGACGCGCGCAACCGGCGCCGCGCCTACCGGCTGCTGCGGCGGTGGCGCGCCGACTCTCGCGCGGTCTACGCGGAGCTCCGCCGCGTAGTGAAGGCCGGCGGCCCCGGCGCTCCCCTCGCCTATGCCCTGGTGGAGCACCTCGGCGAGCGGCGCGGGGTCCCGATCCTGGCCCGCGGGCTGCGCTCCAAGCGGAAGCTGCCCGGTACGCGCGGCGGCCGCGCCCGGACCCCCGAGGCCTGGCTCGCGGTGCGGGCGGCCCGCGGGATCGACGACCTCCGGCTGGTGCCCGCCCTCATCGCGGCCCTGTCCCACCCGGGGGGGCGGATCCGCCGTGAGGCGGCGCGCCGGCTGCGTCGGCTCACCAATCACAGCTTCGGGTATCGGTGGCGAAAACGCCGCGGGCGCCGTTTGAAGCGCCAGGTGCGACGCTGGCGGGGCTGGTGGGCGAAAAACCGCCGACGGGGTCGCCCCGCCCTGGTGGTGCGCGGCTTCCGCAGGCTCCGCCGCCGCGCTCGGCGCCGGTTCGACCTCCGCAAGCGCCGCACCGCGCGGTGGCTGGTGGCCTTGACCCTGCGCCGCGACTACCTGGGCGACAACGCCGACTACCTGCTCCACCGGCTCTCGGGTCAGGATGAGACGGCTCCGACCGCCTCCAGCCTGCGCCGCCATCGCCGCTGGAACCAGTGGTACCGCAAACGCTACCGACGCCAAATCCGCCGGGCGCGAGCCCGCGCGAAGCGCCGCGCGAAGCGCCGCGCCAAACGCCGCGAGGCGAAGCGCCGCGCTCGGCATCGCAAGGCCAAGCCACGCAAGACCAAGACCCACGAGGCCAGCCGCCGCGCACAAGGTCGCAAGGCAAAGCGTCGCAGAAGCCGGGTCAGTAGGACCAAGCGTCGCGAAGCCAAGCGCCGCAAGGCCAGAGGCCACCAAGCCCGGCGCCGCGCCCCCGTCCGCGCGCCGCGCTGACCTGACCTGACGCGTTCGAAAGAAAAAGGGGCCGCGAGCGAGCTCGCGGCCCCGAAGGAGTTACGAAGTACGGAGGGCTACTCGCAGGGTCCCGGGTTCGGGTCGGTGCACTGGTTGTTGTCGCAGTCGCCCGACAGGCACTCCTCGCCGCTCTCGCAGGTTTCCCCCTGGCCCTTCTTGGCCAGGCAGGTCCCGGTCATGGCCTCGAAGTTCGTGTCGCAGTAGAGATGGGCGAAGGGATCGCACGTGTAGTACAGGGCAACGCTGTTGGCCTCGTCGTACTCGATGCAGTCCTCACCCTCCTGGCGCAAAGGCTCACAGGTGGTCCAGGACTCGGTCATGAAGTCCATGACGCAGCCCAGCCCGTCCGCCATGCTGCAGAAGGGGCCCTCGTCATAGCCGCCGCAGGGCTCGCCCGCGGAGGTCACGATCTCGGGCACTGCGCACTCGCCCAGGTTGTTGCAATACAGGCCGTGGTCGCACATCTCGTCCCGCTCGCAGCTCTGGCCTTCCGCCACCCTCGCCTGACAGGTGGAATCTCCGGACCAGTCGCACCACAGGCCGTAGGCGCACGCGCGGTCCTCGCAGCTCTCGCTCTGCTGCGCCGGGCCGGGGTCCAGCGTGCATACGTCGCCGATGCACTCCGTGCCCGCCTCGCACTGCTCGCCGCTTGCGCAGGAGCCGTCCTCAGCCACGGCGTCGGCGCACACGCCGGGGCACGCGTCGCGCATGTCGCACCAGCCACCGGCGCACTCCTCGTCCAGGGTGCAGCTCGCGCCCGCGTCCTGTACCCCCTGGAAGGCGTCGATGCAGGCCTGCGGCTCGGAGGAGCCGACGATGGCCTCGCAGCTCGAGCTGCGGATCGTGTCGATGCACTGCGCTCCCAGGGCGGGGTCGTAGTCGGTGTTTCCGGCGTTCACCGAGTCCACGATGGCGTTCATCTCGAAGTCGGCGTCGGGGCTGGACTCGATGTACTGCACGCACGCCTGGACGTCCCCGTCGAACAGGGCGAACATGGGAACCAGCTCACAGTCGATGGCCAGCTCGCAGAACGCCTGCATGTAGGAGCTCTCCACCTGCGCCAGGGGCAGCGTATCGCCCCCATCGTCGTCACCACAGCCCACCGGCCCGACGGCGAGCGCCACGATCCCGAGCCATCCGGCGAAAAATGCGGTTTTTCGTTTCATTACGGCTACCTCCTTGTGTATGAATAAGGACACGAGGCCATTATACGCGAAACCGTGGCATTTCAACCTGGAAATCCATCTGCTTTCCCGGATTCTTCAGACTCGAGTCTGACTCGAATCTGACTCGAATCTGAATTGGAGCTACTGGATTCGAGCTGCGGGATTCGAGATGAATCCGACCGGTGCCGCAGCAGCGAGGGGACGTGAGCCCGGAGCCGCTTCCCTGATGAGGGCCGGAGCGAAGACGTTCAGACCGGAGCGAAGACGTTCAGACCGGAGCGAAGACGT
>CAYFWA010000301.1:0-3899 GCA_964346625.1 uncultured Myxococcales bacterium | reverse complement strand
AGCGAAGACGTTCAGACCGGAGCGAAGACGTTCAGACCGGAGCGAAGACGTTCAGACCGGAGCGAAGACGTTCAGGCGGGAGCGTCGGTGTGGGTGAACACGTTCTCGCCGCGGGCCTCCACGCCGGGGTAGTTGCCCATGATGTACTCGGTGAGGTAGTGAATCTCTGCTCGCCGGTCGGCAGCGGCTTGCTTGACCAGGTCGCCGATGGAGATGATCCCCACCAGCTTCTCCCCTTCGGCCACGGGGAGGTGCCGGCACCGCTTCTCGGTCATGATGGCCATGCACTCCTGAGCGGTGGTCTCGGGGGTCACCGCCACCACCTCGCGGGTCATGATGGCCGAGACCTTGGCGTCCTCGGGGGGACACTCGCGGTCCGCCAGGTGCCGCAGACAGTCGCGCTCACTCACGATGCCCACGATCCGGTCGTTTTGCGTGACGATGAGCGAGCCCACCTTCTTGTCGGTCATCTTGTGGGCGGCCTCCACGATCTCCTCGGAGGCATCGACCGTATAAACATGTGATCCCTTTGTTTTTAGAATCTCGGATATCTTGGTGTTGGTCATGGTATCTCCTTCCTCGCGGCGTCTCGAAATTAGCGCCTGAGGCTATAAGCTAGTGACTAGCTAGGAAATGCCAACCCCCTGGGCGGACATGTTTCCCTTTGTTTTTATATAGATTGAATATTCCACTCGGAGACGAGCCCCTGGGAGCGACGATTGGTTTCGAGGCGTGGGTTCCTTGCGACGCGCGCCACGGTAGCTGGTAGTATGGAGATCGGTTCCCCGGGTACATCGAGCAACGAACCCCCGAATCGTTCCCCCACCGAGGAGGTGTTCATGCGCGCACTCGGCACTGCAGCGAAGCCCGATGGAAGGTGCTCGCGGAATCGCGGCTTCGGTATCGAGTCACGGAGTCATCCCGGCCCGCGGCGGCGTCGGGCTCCACCGGGCTGGCTGCGTCTCGTCGCGGCTCCGCTGGTGGCGGCGGCCCTGCTCGCGACCGCTGCGACTGCCGTCCTGTCGAGCAGCGGGTGCGCCCTTTCGAGCGCCCAGGAGGAGATCGAGCGCTCCGTCTCGGTGAAGCCGGGCACGGCGGTCCACATCGAGACGCGCAACGGCCGCGTGGCCGTTCGCGCCGGCGCGAAGGGGCGGGTCAAGGTGCGGGCCGTCAAGAAGGCGCGCGCCACGTCGAACGCTCAGAAGCGGCTCGAGCAGATCGAGGTGAAGATCGAGCCTGGCGCCGATGGGCTGCACGTCGAGGCGAAACACCCCTCGGGAGGGTTCCAGAAACAGTACGGCGTCTCCTTCGAGGTGTGGGTGCCCCCCAACACGCCCCTCGCGGTGAAGACCCGCAACGGCCGCGTGGATCTGCGCGGGCTCGGGGCCAAGATCTCCGCCGAGACCCGCAATGGATCCATTCGGGCCGCAGGGCTGGCGGGCAGCGAGCCGGTGCAACTCCACAGCCGCAACGGCTCGGTGCGTCTCGAGGGCGCGGTCCGGCGCTTCGAGCTGACCACCCACAACGGCTCGGTGCAGGTCCGGCTGTCCGGCGCCGCCAAGCTCACCGGGGAATCCCAGGTCTCCACCCGCAACGGATCCATCCGGATGTGGGCGCCGGCGTCCTTCGCGGCCCGGATCGACGCCCGGACCAAGAACGGCTCGGTGCGCAGCGACTTCTCCCTCGACTCTCCCAACCGTCACCGCGCCGCCGGCACCGTGGGCAACGGCAAGGGCACGCTGAAGCTGCGCGCCCGCAACGGCTCGATTCGAATCCAGCGCAAGTGAGCCCAAACGAGAACCGCAAGTGAGCCCAAACGAGAACCGCAAGTGAGCCCCAACGAGAACCGCAAGTGAGCCCTATCACGTCGAGCACCGAGACGATTGTTCTTTTCGATGTCATGGGAACGCTGGTGTACGACCCGTTCTGGGTGGAGGTACCCGACCAGCTCGGCCTCACCTTCGAGGAGCTGCTGGCCCAGAAGCACCCCACGGCGTGGAAGGAGTTCGAGCGCGGGGAGCTGACGGAGCAGAAGCTGTTCGCCCGGTTCTTTCTCGACGGCCGATCCTTCGATGGGCAGCGGCTCAAGCAGCGCATGGCCGAGTCCTACCGCTGGATCGACGGAATGCAACCCCTCGTGGCTGCTCTTCACGAGCGCGGGGTCCCCATGCACGTGCTGTCCAACTACCCCACCTGGTACCAGCTCATCGAGCAGCGGCTGCGCCTGTCGCGGTACATGTCCTGGCGATTCGTCTCGTGCAAGACCGGCGTGCGCAAGCCCCGGGCCGAGGCATACCTGGGCGCGGCCCGGGACCTCGGAGTGCGGCCGTCCGACTGTCTCTTCGTGGATGATCGGGAGAACAACTGCGCCGGCGCCGAGGCCGTGGGCATGCCCGCGATCCGTTTCGAGTCCTCGCCCCGACTCCGCGAGCAGTTGACGCGCAGGGGGCTGCTCGCGGCCGAGCTAGCCTGATCGCGCCTATCGAATCCCCACCTTCACCGGGACCCAGCTCGATAGCTGTGAGGTCCCGCCGAGCTGGCCCTGCTGGTTGCTGCCCCAGCACCAGGTTTGCCCGTCGGGGCCTACCGCGCAGGTGTGGGTGCCCCCGGCCGAGGCCTGGATCACCCCCGGATCCGTCAGATCCGCCACCGGCCTGGGGATGCCCTGGTCGTTGGTGCTGCCGTCGCCGAGCTGGCCGTCCCCGTTTTTCCCCCAGCACTGCAGGCTGCCGTCACCGAGCAGCGCACAGGTGAAGTCCTGCCCCGCGGTGACCGTGGTCACGTCCGCGAGCACCGAGATGTAGAAGGGATCGCCGAAGTCCCGCCCCCAGCAGTAGGCCGTGCCGTCGGCCAGCACGGCGCAGGCGTGCGCCGCCCCGGCGGTCAGGGCCTGCACGCCCACCAGCTCGCTCACCTCCACCGGGCGGTTGCGCGAGACCAGGGTCCCGTCACCGAGCTGTCGCTCGTCGTTGGCGCCCCAGCAAAAGACCCGGTTCAGGGTCGTGAGGGCGCAGCCGAACCCGGCCTGCTCCTCGCCCCCGGCCACCACCCGCTCCGCGTCCCCGATCGCGACGACCCGTTGGGGGGTGGTGGCGCAGGCCGTGGGCGGCTCCCCCTCGCACAGCTCTGGCCCGGCGGCGTCCCCCATGCCGAGCTGCCCGGTGGAGTTGGCGCCCCAGCACCAGACCTGCCCCCCGCTCTCCACCGCGCAGGTGTGACGGTCGCTGGCGTCCACGTGGATCAGCCCGAAGATGTCCACCACCCCCACGGGCGTGCTACGATCGGTCTGGGTGCCGTCGCCGAGCTGGCCGAGCTCGTTGCGTCCCCAGCAATGCAGTCCGCCCTCCTCCAGCAATGCGCAGGTGTGCTCCGCCCCACAGACCACCTGGCGCACGGGCTGCGCGAAGGGAATCTGCACCGGCCACTGCTGGTCAATGGTGGTCCCGTTGCCCACCTGCCCGTAGGCGTTGGCGCCCCAGCACCACAGCCCGCCGTCCTCCTGAATGGCGCAGGTGTGTCGCGCGCCCGCGCTCACCTGCACCCAGCCGCCTTCGGGCACCGATGGGTTTTCACCCGGCCCACAGCCCCCCAGGCCCGCCGAAGCCAGCCCCATGCTGCCCAGCAGCAGCGCGCTCGTGGCCAACCGGCGCAACCACCGCGCCCGGCTGACGAACGGTCCCATTCGTGTGCTTCGCATCAGGTCCTCCGGGATCGTTTTCCGCGGCCGTACCCAGCACTATACCCCTGGCGGGGTGACCTCTCAAACCCGACACCGGTGCACAGGGCACCTTGACCCGGCCAGGGGGTTCCCCTAGCCTGACTCAATCTCGCCGGGAAGCGGCAACCGGAGGCGCAATCCCATGCCCAGGCCTTGTTTCTTTTCGACCCGTTCGCGAACG
>CAYFWA010000300.1:0-7811 GCA_964346625.1 uncultured Myxococcales bacterium | reverse complement strand
ATCGCCGGAGCAACGCAGCCAGGCGCGATTTAAGCCGTTCGCAGCAGACGCCAAGCGCGAAACTCGAGTCAGACGACGCCGAGGTCGTAGGCTCCGGGGTTCATGACGCCGTGGGGATCGAGCCGGGACTTGAGGCCCGCCATGGCGTCGTGGGCCACCTCACCCACGTGGTGGGCGTACCACGGCGCGAACAGGCGCCCCACGCCGTGGTGGTGGGACAGGGATCCGCCGTGGGCCACCACGGCGTCGATGATGCGTCGGTGGTAGTCGCGGTAATCACGCAGCGGGTCGCTGCGATCCATGGGGCTGATCACGATGAAGTACAGGTTGGCGCCGTTTTCGTAGGCGTGGGAGATGTGGGTGAGACACGCGCTGTGGGGGCGGGCCTTAATCACCTCTCGGACCCCCTGCCACAGCCGCGTGAGGTTGGACCACGGCGTGGCGGTCTCCAGGGTGTCGGTCATGACGCCGTAGTCCATCAGCTCGTCGCGCAGGTACGGGTCGAAAAAGCGCCGCTTCCACCAGGAGCGCAGGGGCTTGGGGCCCAGGGGCAGCCCCCCGTGCGACAGCGCGATGCCGTGGGCCCGCGCCGCGGTGGCGGTGGCGGTGGCCAGGTCTCCCTCGGTGGCGGCGATCATGACGCTGCGTCCCCCCGGGCGGTAGCCCAGCCGCTGCAGCCCCTTGTCGATGCCGGTGCCCGCCAGGCCGTCGAGCAGCAGGGCCACCTCGGTCTCCTCGGGGTCCGAGAGCCGGCAGACGCCGGGGTGGCCGATGCCCGACTGCAGGATCTTTCGGATACAGGCCGCGCCCTGCTCGAAGGAGCGGAACATGAAGGTCACCGGCAGCACGGAGCGGGGTCGGTGGGGCCAGACCTTGAGGGTGGCCTCGGTGATCACCCCGAGGGTGCCTTCGGAGCCCACGATCATCTGGGTGTAGTCCGGCCCCAGGGCGGCGCGCGGGAAGGGGGGCGTGGCCAGCATCCCCCGCGGCGTGGCGCAGCGCAGGCCGAGCACCATGTCCTCGATCTTGCCGTAGTAGGTGGACTGCTGTCCGGCCCCGCGCGCCGCCACCCAGCCCCCCACCGTGGAGTGCTCGAAGGACTGGGGGAAATGCCCGCAGGTGTAGCCGCGCGCGTTGAGCCACTTTTCATAGGCCGGGCCGTAGATCCCCGGCTGCACCCGGGCGCTGTGGTCCTCCTCGCCGAGCTCCAGCACCGCGGACAGGTGGCGCGTGAGATCCAGGCAGATTCCGCCGCGGGGCGACTCCACGCCCCGGGTCACCGAGGAGCGTGCCCCGGCGGGTACCACGGCGATGCGGTGCTGGTGGCAGATGTCCAGCAGCTCCTGCACGTCCTGCTCGTGGCGGGGATAGACCACGGCGTCCGGGGCGTTTTCCACCTTGCCCAGGCGCAGCCGCATCAGATCGAGGTAGGTGGAGCCGCAGCAGTGCTCGGCGCGCGTGTAGTCGTCCGTGGCGAGGTTGTGTGAGCCCACGCACTGCTCGATGCGCGCCATCGCCTCGTCTGGCAGGCTCGGCGACGGCAGGGCGGGGACCTCGTCGAGGCCCGGCGCGAAGGGCTCGGCGAAGCGCTCCTCGGGCAAGCCCAGGGTGTCGCGGATGAAGCTGCGCAGTCGCTCGTCCACGTCGTAAAAGACGTCCGGGGCGCCCCACTTGAAGATCGAGCGGAGGGAACGGTGGGAAAAGTCGCGGATCTGCATCACGTTGCTCCGTGTTAGCCGTACGGCGGTCGAGTGGTCCTTTGTACCGGATCGGAGCGCGGCGGGGAAGCGGGGGGTGTGTCCCCCACCGCCACCTCGCCCTTTCAATTCCCGGCCGCGGTGGTTATGTTCCTGCCTTCTCGGTGCGTAGCAGCGGCCTCGTCCGCGTCCCAGCACCCACCATACGACCTCCTGAGCCTGGCACGCCCGTATGCGCGCAGCACCCAAGAACCGAGTCCAGCAGTTCATCGAGGAGCCTCGGCGGGCGCTCTGGCGCCTGGCGGCGCCGATGATCGCGGGCATGAGCGTGCACACGCTCTACATGATCGCGGACTTCGCGTTCATCGGCACCATCAGCGACGAGGCGGTGGCCGGGGTCACGCTGGTGGGGCCGCTTTTTTTCGTGCTGATCGCCCTGCTCAACGGCTCGGGTACGGCCTACACGGCGCTCATCGCCCAGGCGTTGGGCCGCGAGGACCCCGCGGAGGCCAACCGCGTGGCCTCGGGCAGCGTGGGCTTCTCGTTGCTGTTGGCCCTGGGGTTGACCGCGGTGGGCCTGACGCTGGGGCCCCAGATCCTACGGGCCGCGGGCGCCCAGGGCGTGGTGCATGCCCAGGCGTGGGGCTACTTTTGGATCATCTCCTTGTCCGTGCCGCTGTTCTTTGTGTCTTCGGCGTTGCGCGCGGTGCTTACCGGGGAGGGCGACACCACCACCCCCATGGTGATTATGGCGCTTTCCACGGTGGTCAACCTGGGGCTGGACTGGCTGTTGATCCTCGGGCTGGGCTGGGGCACCGCAGGGGCGGCGCTGGCCACGGCGGCGGCGCAGCTCTTTTCTCTCGTGCTGTACGTCTTCCGCCTGTTTTTTCAGCGGCACTCCGTGGTCCGCTTTCACCTTGCCGACGCTTTGCCGCACCGCGCCCTGTGGAGGGGGCTGTGGGTCATCGGGCTGCCCACCGCCGCGGGCCAGCTCGTGATGGCCGCCGGGGCGGGCGCCAACAACCGACTGCTCACCGAGTTCGGCACCTACGTGGTCGCCGGTTACGGGGCGGCCTCCCGGGTGGACATGATCGTGGCCATGCCGATCTTCGGGCTGGCCGGCGCGGCGGTGACCCTCATCGGCATGTTCGCCGGCGCCTGCCGGCCGGACCTGGTGCGCTCCACCACCCTGTACACCTACCGCTGGACGGTGACCATGGCGGTGGTGGTGGGGCTGGCGGCCTACCTCGGCTCCACGCCCATCTTGCGCCTGTTCGTGGACGACCCGGCGGCGGTGGACATCGGGCGGCTCTATCTGGGCTACATGCTGTTCATGTATCCCCTGATGGCCTTCGGCATGACCACGGGGCGGATCCTGCAGGGCCTCGGCTCGGGGTTGCCCTCGCTGGTGGTGACCACCGTGCGGGTGCTGGCCATCGCGGTGCCCCTCGCCTACGTCGCGGTCTACGTCTACGACGCGCCGGTGGAGGCGGTGTGGGTCTCCCTCATCATCGGCGCGGTGGCCTCCACGGTGATCTCCGTGATCTGGGTGCGCCGCCTCGTCTGGCGGCGGGATCCCACCCTGCGCGCACGAGCCCCTCGCGCACCCGAGGCCGGGCCCGTGAGCCCTGCCCCCTCCGCGTCGGTGGATTCCTGAGTTGGGGCCGGGCGCTCAACGCCCCGGCGTCTGCACGGCGCGCGGGCCCGCCGCCACCCGGCGGCGCATCTCGGCGATGGTGGCGGCGTAGTCGTCGGTGCCGAAGATGCCCGAGCCCGACACCACGGCATTGGCTCCGGCGTCGCAGACCTCGGCGATGTTGTCCACCTTGATCCCGCCGTCCACCATGAGGTGGATGGCCCGCCCCGAGGCGTTGCACATCCCGCGGGCGGCGCGGAGCTTGGGCAGCGTCGCCTGGATGAAGCGCTGGCCCCCGAAGCCGGGGTTCACGGTCATCATCAGCAGCAGATCGAGCTCGTCCATCACGTACTGGATGGCGTCCAGCGGGGTGGCCGGGTTGAGCGACACGCCGGCCTTGCAGCCCAGCGAGTGGATGTGTTGCAGCGTCCGGTGCAGGTGCACCGTGGCCTCGGCGTGCACCGTGATCCAGTCGGCGCCGGCCTCGGCGAAGGCCTCCAGGTGGCGCTCGGGCTCCACGATCATCAGGTGTACGTCGAGGTCGCGGCGGGTGGTCTGGCGCACCGCGGCGGTGACGTCCGGGCCGATGGTGATGTTGGGGACGAAGCGCCCGTCCATCACGTCCACGTGGATCCAGTCGGCCCCGGCGTCGCTCACGGCGGACACCTCTGCGGCCAGGGCGCCGAAGTCGGCGCTGAGGATGGAAGGGGCGATGATGACTTCCTGTGACATTCCGATTCCTCGCTCGTGCACGGCCTACGCGGGGCGCCCACCCGGTTCGTCGGGAAAGGGGCACCTGCCCGCCTTGTCGGAGGGGCGCTCACCCGCCTTGTCGGAGGGGCGCTCACCCGGTTCGTCGGTGGGGAGCCTACCCGGCTCGTCGGTGGGGAGCCTACCCGGCTCGTCGGTGGGGAGCCTACCCGGCTCGTCGGTGGGGAGCCTACCCGCTTCGTCGCAAGCGCACCATGAAAAAACCGTCCAGGCCGTGTCGATCGGGGCGTGGCGTGACGGCCGTGCCTTCGGGCAGCCCGGGGGGAGAGGGATTGGCCAGCAGGGGCGCCCAGCCCACCGGCCTGTCCGGGGGCGGCTCGGGGCGAAACTCGGGGTGCTCTCTGCAGAAGGCGGCGACCTGCGCCGGGCCCTCCTCCGGGGTGAGGGTGCACACGGCGTAGACCAGCCACCCACCCGGGCGGATCCGGGGGGCCAGCCCGCGCAGCAGGGCCGCCTGCGCGTGGGCGAGGGAGCCCAGGTCCTCGGGCCGCAGGCGCCACTTGGCTTCGGGGTGGCGCCGCAGCACGCCGAGGCCGGAGCAGGGGGCGTCGAGCAGCACCCGGTGAAAGGTCACTGACGCCCCCAGGGGTAAGGGCCGCGCGGCGTCGGCCTGCAGCGGGGCCTGGATCACGGCGCCGACGGTCTCGGCCCGGCGGCGCAGGGATCGCAGGGCGTCGCGGTTGCGATCCACAGGCAGCACCCAGGGCTGCGCGCCCTGCAGCGTCGTCAGGTGCAGGGTCTTGCCGCCGCGGCCCGCGCAGGCGTCCAGCAGCCGCTCGCCCGGCTCCGGCGCCACCAGGTGGCCCACGAGCTGGGAGGCTTCGTCCTGCAGGGCGAAACGCCCGGCGGCGTGCAGTGGGTGGCGCGCTGGGTCCCGCAGGCCCATGAGGTGCAAACCGTGGGGGGCGTAGCGGGTGGGCGTCGTCTCCACGGCCGGGGCCTCGGCGGCCAGGCCGTGCTGCAGGGCGGCGCGGTCTGGCTCCGCGCCGGGTCCAGCGTCTGGCCCGGCGCCCGGTCCGAGCACCGTCCCGGCGCCCGTCACGCGCACCGTCTGCGGGGGGCGCGCCAGCAGGGCTTCGGCCAGCCGGAGGGCTTCGGCCGGGCCGTACCAGCGCAGCAGGCGTTTGGCCAGCCAGGGCGGCAGCGACAGCCCCTCCACCAGGGCGCGGCGAGGGTCGGCGCGGGGGTCGGGCAGCGGCGGCTCTCCCTCGCGCTCCAGGCGGCGCAGCACGGCGTTGACGAAGTTGGCGCTGCGTCGCTCGCGCTCCCGCCGCACCGCGGCAACGGCCGCGTCCACCGCGGCGGCCGCGGGCACGCGGTCGAGCATCAGGAGCTGATAGGCGGCCACCCGCAGGGCCCGGCGCACCGTGGGGTGGGCGCGCTTGAGCCCCCGCGGTCCGTTGTTGATGCAGGACGCCAGGGCGCGATCCAGGCGTCCGCGGTGTCGCAGCACGCCATAGACCAACTCGGTGGCCAGCGCGCGGTCCTCGCCGGTGAGGGTCGGGTCCTCCACCAGCGCCGCGTCGAGGGTCGCCGAGGCCCACTGTCCCCCCCGCTCTACCTCGGCGAGCACGCGCAGGGCGACACCCCGGGCGCTCATGTCAGCACGGCCCCGATCTGCAGGCCCCGCCCGGCCATCACCGCGTCGGCGGGCAGGCGCTTGCGCCCGGGGAGCTGGAGCTCGCCGAAGGACACCGCGTCCTCGCCGCAGGCCACCACCAGGCCGTGCGCGTCGAGGCCCAGGATGCGTCCGGGCATCGGGGCGTCGCGGTCCCCGGCGTCGCGGTCCGCGACGCCGGGGGGCGGCTCCACGATCCGGGGGGAAAACAGCTTGATCCGCCAGGCGTCCGGGGCGTCCCCCAGCCGGGCGAAGGCGCCGGGCCACGGGTCCACGCCGCGCGCGCGGCAGGACACGTCCCGGGCCGCGGCGCGGAAGTCCAGGTGACCGTCGGCCTTGGTGAGCAGGGGCGCGTAGGTGGCCGCCTCGTCGCGCTGGGGCGTGGTGGGGAGCGAGCCTCCGCGCAGTCGATCGAGCGCCTCCCGGATCGCCTCGGCGCCCAGGCACGAGAGCCGCGCCGAAAGCGTGGCGGCGGTGTCGTCCTCGCCGATGGTCTCGGTGCGCTGCAGGGCCACGTCTCCGGTGTCCAGGCCCGCGTCCATCTTCATGATGGAGATGCCGGTCTCGTGTTCCCCCGCGATGATGGACCACTGGATGGGCGCCGCGCCGCGCCAGGCGGGCAAGAGCGAGGCGTGGACGTTCCAGCAGCCGAGCGCCGGCACGTCGAGCACGGCCGGGGTCAAGATCCGGCCGTAGGCGGCCACCACGAACACGTCCGCTCGCCGGGCCGCGAGGGTCTCGCGGAAGGCGGCGGTCTTGACCCGCGTGGGCTGCAGCACCTCGATGCCCCGGGCCACGGCGGCCTCTTTCACCGGCGGCGGGCGCAGCTTGCGCCCGCGACCCGCGGGGCGGTCGGGCTGGCTCACCACGCACACCACCGAGTGGGCCTCGGCCACGGCCTCGAAGCAGGGCACCGCGAGCTCCGGAGAGCCCATGAACACGACGCGGAGGGGATTGGAGGACATCGGGACTCCTTGAGCGGTCTTGGTAGCCGTCTTCCGGGATCCTCTTCGGAAGGGCCTAACCCACCCGGTGGCGCCGGTAACGTTGGCGGAGCCGCTCGTCCGACAGCACGCTGTAGGCCTCGTCGAGCACGGCCCGCACCTCGTCGAGCTCTGCGCCATAGCGCTGCGCCACGTGCGGATGCAGCGGCGGCGTGGCCAACCGCCCTCGGGCCTGGTGGTAGGCCTGCTCGATCTCGTGGGCCGTGGCGTCGGGGGCGGCGCCCAGGCACGCGAAGTAGTCGCCCTCCCGCGCCAGGGCGTGGCGATCCAGCAGCCGCTTGACGTCCAGCTCGAACGGCTGCCGGGAGGGCTCCGCGGGAGCGCCCCCCGGTCCCGCGCCGGCCTCGTCGGCGAGGGGCAGCGAGACCAGCTCGAGGGCATACAGGGCCCAAGTCAGGGACCAGACCTGGTGGGGGGCGGCCTGCAGCGCGTCGGCGAGCTCGTCCACGGTGCGGCGCCCGTCCATGGCGTCGATGACGCGCCAGTCGCGGCCGCTGAGGTCCGCCCCTGCCAGGCGCCCCTCGTCGGCCGCGGTGTTGCGCACCGGGGTCAGCCGGGAGCTGCCCGCCAGGCGCGCGATGCGCTCCGGGGTGTACTTACGCCGGACCCCCTCCACCACGATGGCGGCCGGGGAACGCTCCAGGTGCACCACCTCCTCCTGGGAAGATAGCTCGTCGCGAAAGGTGTACGTGCCCTTTTCCACCGCGAACACCCCGTGGACGATGTCCAGCAGGTGATCCCGGATGGTGGGGATCAGCTCGGCGGAGCGGATCCAGCCGCGGTCGAGCAGGATCGCGCCGGCGCGGCGGCCGCTCTCGGTCATCTCGCGCTCCACCTCGGCGGCCTGGGCGGCGGTGATCTGGCCCCGCTGCTTGAGCATCTCGAGCATCCGATCCGCCGCCCGTGAGGACTGGGCGAAGCGTGGGGTGCCCCGCAGCAGGACCACCTCCACGCTCCCCTCGTCCCACTCGACCCGCAGGGTGCCGTCGACGCGGTGCTTGCCGAGCCGCCACAGCAGCCGCGCCGGGTCGAGGGTATCCAGCCGCCCGGCGCGTAGCGCAGGGGGGATCCGCGTCGGGGTTGGT
>CAYFWA010000299.1:0-7850 GCA_964346625.1 uncultured Myxococcales bacterium | reverse complement strand
CAGGGGGGGCGGGGGCCGGCGGGGCGCCGGGCGGAGACCACAGCGCAAATGGCTCGCGCGGGGGGCGCGCGGGGTCGGGACTTGACAGCATCGCTTCGATCTGCTTTCTGTCACCAGGTCCTCGCCTACGACCCCTCCGTCGGGGCGGACCCGAGTCAGCGAGAAAACAACAGCAACTGCCGGGAGCAAGCATGAGCGATTTCCTCTTCACGTCAGAGTCGGTAACCGAAGGTCACCCCGACAAGATCTGCGACCAGGTCTCCGACGCCATCCTCGACCACCTCATCAAAGAAGATCCCATGAGCCGCGTGGCTTGCGAGACCCTCACCAAGACGGGCTTCGTGATCATCGCGGGCGAGATCACCACCCAATCCTGGGCTCCCATGCCCCAGATCGTGCGCCAGACGGTCAGCGACATCGGCTACAACAGCACCTCCATGGGGTTCGACTACTCCACCTGCGCGGTGCTCACCGCCATCGAGCAGCAGTCCCCCGACATCGCCAAGGGCGTGGACGGCAAGGGCGTCTACTCCAAAAAGGACCTGGGCGCTGGCGATCAGGGGATGATGTTCGGCTACGCCTGCCGCGACACCCGCGAGCTCATGCCCGCGCCCATCATGTTCGCCCACCGGATCACCAAGCGCATGGCCAAGCTGCGCAAGGACGGCACGCTGCCCTTTTTGCGCCCGGACGGCAAGTCCCAGGTGTCGGTGCGCTACAAGGACTGGAAGCCCGAGCGCATCGACACCGTGGTGGTCTCCTCCCAGCACAGCGAGGACGTCTCCTACAAGAAGCTGCGCTCGGCCATCGTGGAGGAGGTGATCAAGCCCGTGCTTCCCAGGAAGCTCGCCTCCGGCCGGGTGAAGTACTACATCAACCCCACGGGGCGCTTCGTCACAGGCGGACCCCTCGGCGACTCCGGGCTCACCGGCCGCAAGATCATCGTGGACACCTACGGCGGCTGGGCCCGCCACGGCGGCGGGGCCTTCTCGGGCAAGGATCCGACGAAGGTGGATCGCTCCGCCAGCTACTTCGCGCGCTACATGGCCAAGCACGTCGTGAAGGCCGGCCTCGCCGACCGCTGCGAGGTTCAGCTCGCCTACGCCATCGGCGTGGCGGAGCCCGTATCCCTGCTGGTGGAGACCTTCGGCACGGGCAAGGTGGCGGATTCGCGCCTCGCCAAGGCCCTCGGGCAGGTGTTCGACGCTCGCCCCGCCGCCATCATCGAGGAGCTCGACCTGCTCAAGCCGCGCTATCGCGCGAGCGCGGCCTACGGGCATTTCGGCCGCCGCGAAAAGAGCTTCACCTGGGAAAAGACGCCCCGCGTGGAGGAGGTGCTGGACGCGGTGACGCCGCCCACGGGCAAGGCCACCAAGAAAAAAACCACCAAGAAGAAGGCAGCGGCCAAGACCACCAAGAAAAAGGCCCCGCAGAAAAAGGCGGCAGCCAAGACCACCAAGAAGAAGGCCGCCAAGAAGAAGACCACTCCCAAGAAGTAGCCGCGCCGAGCCGCGCGGGATCACCGCGCGGCCGCGCGTCCCCTCCTGCCCAAACCTCGCGGTCAACCCTCGTCCGGGGCGGGGCGGACCGCCTCCCCTCCTTCCAGGATACCGAGACCCCCATGACCGTCGTGCTCAACCCCGTCGATCTCCACGCCGCGGCGCGGTCCCTGTCCGCGGAGCTCCAGGCCACCGGGTCCCGGCTCGTGTACCTCGGCGGCGCGGACCCGCCCCTCGACCCGGAGCGGCTCCCGGCCGCCGGCCCGGTGGTGGCGCCCGCGGACGACCGGGAGCTGAGCGCCATGCGCTTCTGGCTGGGCAAGCAGCCCACCTCGCCGCTGGTGCTGCTCGGCGGCCCCCGGGTGCTGCAGGTCCACGCGCCGGGGTTCGGCTACCGGCCGGAAAAGGGAGAGGTGCTGCTGCGCGGGGAGGACGTTTGTGTGCTGGCCACCGGGGCGCAGGTGGGCGAGGCGCTGGCCGCGGCCATGGACCTGCACAGCCAGGGCGTGGGCACCCGTGTGGTGGCCCTGTCGTGCCTCGACCCCTTGGACGAGGAGCTGGTGGCCCGCAGCGCCGAGCGCTGCCCAGCGCTGCTGGTGGCCGAGGCGCCGCCGCCAGTGGGAGTTTGCGGGCTGCACCACCGCGTCACCGAGGTGCTCGGGGACCGCTACGTTGCGGCGGTGACCTCGGGCCCCACGCCCACCGCGGATGCCGACGCCGGTGCCGACCCCGACGCCCCCGCGTTGCCGGGGCCTTTCGGGCCGTCGGCGCGTGACATCCGGGTGGCGGCCACCCGGTTGCGCAGCGGCGGGGCGGGAGCCCCCCCCGGCGCCGGAGGGTCGCGATGAGCCCGAAACCATCCGCTGATGTTGGCTCCGGTGCGGACTTCCGAGTCGAGAGGCTCGGCGTGCTGTACCTGCACGGCCTCGTCTCGAGCCCGCAGTCCTACAAGGGGCAGCTCTTTCGCCAACGGCTCGAGGCGGCGGGCGCCACGGTGGAGATGCCCGACCTCAACGAGGGAGGCTTCCGCGGTCTCACCACCGGTCGGGCGGTGGCGCTGGCCACGCGACGCGCGGCCCCGCTGCCCGACCCGTTGGTCGTCTTCGGCTCCAGCTTCGGGGGCCGGGTGGCCCTGCACACCGCAGCAGCCCTGCCCGACCGGGTGGCGGGGCTGGTTTTGATGGCCCCTGCCCTGCGCTTCGGTTCCATCTGGGAGCGCACCCAGTCCCCCGACACGCTGGCGCGCTGGCAACGGAAAGGCGGGCTGCCGGTGGATCACCCGGCCTACCCCCACCCGGTGCGCCTGGGCTACGGGTTCTACCAGGACGCCCTGGGCACCGAGGTGCTCGACGAGGGGGGCGCGCTGCGGTTGACGTTGCCCCCCGCACTCCCCGTTTTGATCCTGCACGGACGCGCCGACGAGGTGGTGCCCCTGGCCGACTCGGAGCGCTTCGTCGCCCGCCACCGCGGCGCCACCCTGGTTCCCCTCGACTCAGATCACGGCCTCACCGACCAGACGGAGCGGCTGTGGCACGAGGCGGTGCGATTTCTCGCGGCCCTGACTTCCTGATGAGACCAAGGAGCCGCCACGCCCGCCGAGGACGGAGCGTGAGCGGGTCCGGGCCTGGGGCCATCGCCTGTGCTATATTGTCCGCTCGGTAACCCCTGAATGAGACCGGAGGTAGAGATCATGCTCGTCAATTTCCGCACTCGACGCCGCGCTGCGCCCCTTTGGGTCCTCGGGGCCGTGGGCGCGACGGCGCTCGCTGCCTGGGCCTGCAACGTGCAACCGCCGGGGGAGGGGAAGCCGCTGCCCGCCCCGCCCGCGGCCCGCCTCGCCCCAGAGCCGGGCCCCCAGGGCGCGCAGGCGAACCGCGACCGCGCGTCCCACCGCCGGGGCGACCGCGAGGGCGTACGCCGCCTGCGCGTGAACAACCGCCCGCGCCCCCATCGCCCCACGGGCCCGCAGGCCAGCAAGCCGGCGCCGCTGCCCAAGGCCGACAAGGTGGTGGCCATCTTCCACTCCGGAAACGTGGAGGGTGAGCTCGACCCCTGCGGGTGAGCGAAGAATCGGCTTGGCGGTCTTGCCAGGCGAGCAAACTACATCGAGACGCACTCCAAGGACGTGGACGGGAAGCTGATTTTGGACGCCGGAAACCTGTTCGTCTATCGGCGGCAGTTCCGCGCGCGGCGGGGAGAGACCCCCAAGATCCAGCAGCGCCACCGGGATCGCGCCGACCTCATCGCGGAGATCTACGGGAAGATGGGGGTCGGGGCCGTGGCCGTCGGGGCGCTGGATCTGGCCCTCGGCGCCACGCAGCTCAAGGCGCTGTCGACCAGGCACCGGCTGCCCCTGCTGTCGGCGAACCTGCAAAACGCAGCGGGCGTGCGGCTGTTTCCCGCTCACCGGTTGGTGAAGGCCGGCGGAATCCAATTCGGCGTATTCGGCCTCACGGGCGAGCACCGGATCTACAAGAACCTGGTGGACCCGAAGCGCTACAAGCTGGCCGACCCCGTCACCACGGCCAAGGCCCAGGTCAAAGCGCTGCGCGCCAAGGGCGCGAAGGTGGTGGTGGCCCTGGCAGCCATCGGGGATGCGAACGCCCGCAAGCTGGCCAAGGAGGTCCCTGGCCTCGACTTCGTGTTCGTCTCCGGTACGGGACGGCACCGCCCGAACCTCGAGAGGGTCGGCACGGCCTACCTGACCGAGATCACCCGCGAGGGCAAGTACATCGGCCACCTCGAGCTCCACCTGCGCGGGGGCAGCCTGAAATTCGAGGATCTGAGCAAGCGGTTCGTGCTAGCGCAGAACATCCAGCGGCTGCAAAAGAGCCTGAAGTCGCTGCAGCGCCGGATGGCGTGGGCCCGCAAGCGGAACCGGGAGGACTACATGAAGACCCGGATCCAGCGTGCCGAGCGGTCCATCGGGCGGCTGCGCAGTCAGCTTCACCAGGCCAACCAAAAGAAGCCCAAGGGGAGCTTTTTGACCCACGTGCTCAAGGCCTGTAAGACCTCGCTGCCCGAGAACCAGGCCATCGCGAACCTGATCCGCACCCGGGCCAAGGCCACCGGTCTCAAGCGCCCCCGCGGCGCCAAATAACGCTCTCCGGCGCCACTCCCATCACCGTCCCCGCTCCCCCCCGTCTTTTCCATTCGAGCCCTCGCCTTCGAGGGCGGCGAGCCGCTGGTAGGCCTCCGCGAGGGAGGGAGGCTCCACGGCCCGGGCCCGACACACCTCCACGTGGGAGCGCAGCGCCTCGTCCTCACGCGCCAGCGCCGCCTGGGCGTCCTCCCAGGCGCGCCGCTGGTCGACGATCTGCCGATCCACCTCGTCGAGCTCCAGCTCTCGCTTGCGCGCCACGTCGAGCAAGCGGTGCTCCAGCTCCTGGATCTGGTACACGAGATCGGCGAGCATGGCCTGCTGCCCCGGGGACGGCTCGGCCACCCGCTCGAGGCGATCGCGCTCCATGGACAGATCGATGACCGCGTAGCGAAGCTGCGACTCCTGCTCCCGCCCCGTGGCCTCGAGCTGCTCGAGCCGCGCCTGCAGCAGCGACAGCTCCGTCTCGGCCTCGAGCTGCTGCTCCTCGAGCTGCCGGGCGCGGGCGAAGCCCTGCGTCAGGTCGTCGCTCGCGAGCCCGTGATCGCGCAAGGCCTCGACGAGCGGGTACAGCGCGCGGCGGCGCTGCTGGACGCGCTCCGGCTCCAACGACGGGGCACGCGGGAGGGCGGCGGCCTCGTCGACCCCAGGATCCGAGCCCCCGTCGTCGACCCCAGGATCCGAACCCCCGCCGTCGACCCCAGGATCCGAACCCCCGCCGTCGACCCCAGGATCCGAGCCCTCGTCTTCGATCCCGGCTCGGGCGCCAGGACCTGACGCACCACCGGCCGCCGGGGCCTCGGCGACGGCGCGCGGCGGCTCCGGGGGCGTGGCGAGGGCGGGATCGGCCGCCGCCAGGGGCGCGGGCGCGGCGGCCTCGTGGACCGGAGACGCCAGCCGGGCGGCATCGGTGCCCGCGCCCGTAGTCTCGGCGAGATAATGACGCAGGATCTGGCCGATCTCCGAAGCGCGCTGGAACCGATCGGCAGGCCGCTTCTGCATGGCCCGCGCCACGATGTCGTCGAAACACGGCGGGATCCCCGCGGCGGAGGCCAGCTCCGAGGGCACCGGCGGCGTGAGCTTGCGGTGGGCCATCAGCAGCTCCATCAAAGAGCCCAGAAACGGCGTCCTCCCGGTGACCAGCTCGCAGGCGAGCACCCCCATGGCGTAGATGTCGGCGCGCTGATCCACCGGATCTCCGACGATCTGCTCGGGGGGGATGTACTCGGGGGTGCCGAAGACCTGGCCCTTGAAGGTGATGGTGTCCAGGTTGCCGGCGCCGAACAGGATTTTGGCCAGGCCGAAGTCCAGGATCTTCACCACGTCGGTGCGCTGCCGCTCGGTGGTGAGCAGGATGTTCTCCGCCTTCAGGTCGCGATGCACCACGCCCCGGCCGTGGGCATACTCCAGCGCGTCGGCCACCTGCAAGATGATCTGTGCGGCGCGACGCGCCGGCAGGCGCTTCTCGGCGTTGATGACGATGGACAGCTCCTCGCCGGGAATGTACTCCATCACCAGATACAGCCGGCCATCCTCCAAGCCGCCGAAATCGTTAATATAGACGATATTTCGGTGCTCCATCCGGCTGGCGGCCCGAGCCTCGCGCCGAAAGCGCTCGGCTGCGGTCTGGTCCGAGATCAGATCCCGGCGCAGCACCTTGATGGCGAACTGCCTTTCCAGCACGTCGTGCTCGGCCAGGTATACCTGTCCGGTTCCCCCTTCGCCCAACAGGGACAGGACCTTGAAGCGGTCGGCCACCACCTGGCCGATAATGGAGTCACGACGCACGTTGCAGACCGGGACCGAAGCGACCCGCAGGCACAATACCCAATGGGCGCGAGCGTGTAAAGAACGAGCGGCTCGGGCTCAGCATCGATCCATAAGCGACCCATAAGCGACGGGGAAGGCCGTCAGATCGCCGTTTCGCACAATTGATCGGTCCTACGAGCCCCCGAACGGTTACCGACTCGGCGATGTCAAACCCACCGACTTTTGCAGCTTCCAGCTTTCGTTGTTGATTCTGGCCCCCGAACATTTTACACATGGGGCCAACCGGTTCCCCGATCCGGGCCCACGGAATGAAGCGCAGAAGTCTCAAACAGGATAAGCTCGCCAGGGTCTACGACACGGAGATCCTGCCCATCTGGGCCGAACGGTTCGGCCGGATGCTCCTGGCCGAAGCCCGGCTGCCGGATCGTGGCCTTGTGCTCAACGTCGCCTGCGGGACGGGCTACCCGGCCCTCGAGCTACTCGAGCGAATGGAGTCGGGGCGCATCATCGCCATCGACTCCTCATCGGCCCTGCTGGACGTGGCCCGGGACAAGGCCGGTGATCTTTCGGGCAAACGCATCTTTTTCCGCACCGAGGGGGGCAAGGAGAAGCTCTCCTTCGACAACGACGTCTACGACCTCACCTTCTCCAACCTGGGTCTGAGCGAGCTGTCGTTGCCCCCGGCGGAGGCCATCGCCGAGCTGGCGCGGGTCACGGCGCCGGGGGGGCAGATGCTGGTCACCCTGCCGCTGCAAGGGACCTGGTCGGAGTTCCTGGACATCTACCGCGAGGTGCTCACCAAGCACGACCGGCACGACACGCTGGAGCGGCTGGCCGACTACGAGGCCACCCTGCCCGATCCCGACGTGGCGTTGCAGTGGATGGAGGCTGCGGGCCTGCAGGACGTGGATCTGGTGGTGGACGAGTTCTCCCTGCTGTTCAAGAGCTCCCGGGAGTTCTTCTTCGCGCCGGTGATCGAGTTCGGGCCCCTGCGCGACTGGAAGCGCCTGGCGGGCAAGGGCCAGGAGATGCAGGACATCTTCTGGTTCATCAAGGAGGCCATCGACGCCTACTTCGGGGGGCGGGCCTTCAGCGTGACCGTGGTGGCTGGCTGTCTGCGGGGCCGCAAGCCCGAGGAGGAGGCCGAGGAGACGGGCGACGATCGGGGGGCGGCCACTCAGGAGGCCGCGCCGGCAGAGACCGAGGAGGCCGCGCCGGCAGAGACCGAGGAGGCCGCGCCGGCAGAGACCGAGGAGGCCGCGCCGGCAGAGGCCGAGGAGGCCGACGAGGCCGACGAGAGCCCCGCGGCGGAGGTGTCGGGTCTGCTCTCGGCCGACTTCCCCGAGGACATCAGCGGCCTGCACGACGAGCTGGGCCTAAAGGGCGAGGACGAGGAAGAAGACGAGGCCCTCGAGGCCTTTGCCGAAAAGGAGGTCGAGGAGGAGCTCGAGGAGGAGCTCGAGGAGGAGCTCGAGGAGGAG
>CAYFWA010000298.1:4886-7851 GCA_964346625.1 uncultured Myxococcales bacterium | reverse complement strand
GGTGGTGGTGGTGGTGGTGGTGGGCGCGGGGTCGGCCTTGTCCGCCGCGAGGGCGGGCAGCCGGCGTTCCGAGGGGCTCTGGGGGGCGTTGGTCACCGCGTCGGCGAGGCGCACCACGGGCGCTGGGCGCAGGGCTTGCTTCGCCTGGGCGTACCGTTCGATACAGGGCTCGGCGTCCACGCCGAGGAAGCGACAATAGGCGCGCAGATAGCCGCGTACGTAGACGTCCGCGGGGAGGTCGGCATAGCGCTCTCGCTCCAGCGCGTCCAGGTAGGCCAGACGCACACGAGTGACCCGGGCCACCTCTTCCAGCTCGATCTCGCGGAGCTCTCGCTCGCGCTTCAGATGAGCGCCCACCGAGAGACGGGTATGGGTGCTGGTCTCTTTCAAGGTGAACTCCCTTTGACTGCTTTCAGGCTCCGTCTGCATCGCTGGGCGATGCAACCGGTGGGGGCCTGCTTAACACATCGTGTCAGAACCGCAAGGGCTTCCGCGGAATTTCCCAACCGCATCAGCGCGAGGCCGCGATACAGCAGCGCCTCCTGGATCGGCGCGATCTTTTCCTTACGGCAACAGGCCAGCGCCGATTCGAACCGCGTGGCAGCCTGCTTGAAGTTTTTCAGCGCGAAGTCTACCCGGCCGAGCCAGTAATGGCCAGCGCAAAATCGAGCCTCGGCGAAGATGGCCTGCTTGAGGTTTTTCGAGGCCCGCTTGAGCTGCCCCCGCTCGAACTGCGCGCGCCCGATGTTGGCGCGCGCCAGGTGGGGGGTGTTGTAGGCGATGTTGGTCAACGCGAGGCGAGCGTACTTCTCGGCTCGGTCGTACTTCTCGAAGTGCAGCGCCACCGTGCTGAGGTTGAGGGCGACCCGCGAGTCCTTGCTGTTGCGCAGCGCAAAGGCCTTCTCGAGGTGATTGCGCGCCTTGGTCATCAGCTCGTCGGCTTCCTTTTCGTACTCCCGCGCCTCCTCCCCCGCGGCGCACTGGTGCACGTGCGCATCATCCAGGGACTTCTGAGCCTTGTGAATGTACAGCAGCGCAATGAGAAAATGCGCGTGATGATTGGTGTCATCGGCCTTGATGGACTTCTTGAGCTCCAGCAGCGCGATGTTGATGAAGCGGGTGCGGACCGCGTCGCTGGGGGCCTTGGTGGCGCGCACGAAGTAGTCGTGCCCCAGCTTGTAGCGGGTCTTGGACACCTTGGGGTTGCGGGTGGGGCCCGTGGGACAGCCGCCTGCCAGCAGCGCGGCCGCCAGCAAAGCGCACGTCAACACCACCACCGGCAGCCACGCCACCGGCAGTCGCGCCACCGGCAGCCACGCCACCGGCAGTCGCGCCACCGGCAGCCACGCCACCGGCAGTCGCGCGGTTGCTGGGAATCCAGGCCCAGGTAGCATCCCCCGCCTTGTTCCAAAGCAGCTCTTCATGAAAAAACACCAGTATTTGCAGACGAGTATCAGGTGCAGGGCGGGTTGTCAATAGCCAGGCCGCCCTCAATCGGCGCGTGGAGGGCCTCCGGGCACCCCGCCCTACCGGAAGATGGCGACGTGTTTCTCGGTGAAGGTCTTTTTCGTCTGGGCCGCGGTGCGGCGGGTCTCCAGCAGGGAGCGCTTGAGCACGATCTGCCCCTTGGATTCGAAGCCGGAGCCGAGCACCACCCGGAAGTAGTCCATGGGGGAGGCGCTGAGCCGGCCCCGGCTGCCCAGGTTCTTGCGCGACACGAAGATGATCTCGTTGCGCTTGCCGCGCTTGATGAACCGGGTGACGTCCATGGCCACCTGGTCGTTGCGCGCGCGGATGCGCCGGATCATCTTCCCGTTGATGAACACCTCGATGTCGTACTGCGTCGCTCCCTTCTTGTTGAAGAAGCTCACCAGGAAGTAGCGCTCGTTGCTCCGTCCGAGGGTCTTGACGCCGCTGTCGCCGCTGTCGCCGCTGTCACCGCTGGCGCCGCTGGCGCCGCTGGCGCCGCGCCGCGCCGGGGTGGCGCTCCCCCCCGAGGACCCCGAGGAGCCAGCCGACCCCGAGGATCCCGAGGATCCCGAGGACCCCGAGGACCCCGAGGACTTACCATCCACCTCGATCTTGTAACCGCGCGCCGTGATGTGGATGTTGCCCTTGGCGTCCACCTGGACGTCGCACCCCTTGAGCGTGAGCTTGGGCAGATCCACCCCGGCCAGGTTGACGCCGTTGAGATACACCTTGCGCGCCTCGGCCGGGCTCGAGCCGGACCCGATGAGCAAGCCGAGCACGAGCAGCACGAAACCCGCGGCGCGAGCCCCGCCCACACGCATTTCCTTTCTGTTCGTTTTACGTAGTCTACGAATCACGATGGACCTCCTGGACGCCCTGCGCGTCCCCGGCACCGCCTGCCGGGATGAGCCCTGTTCGGAACCCCGGCGACGGCCATGTTCTCGAAATCCATGGGCAACTCGAGCGCTGCAGGTCCTGGGTCTCGCCTGAGCTACCCTCGCGGATTGGACGCAGACAAGATAGCTTTTTTTCAATTCTTTTTCAACGAGTGCCCGGGCGCTTGCCGCCCGGCCCAGCGCCTGCCATGCTCGGTTGACGATCCCCGACAGTCGGCCTATACAAGAGTTGGCGGCCGGACCCTCCGGGTCACGGGCCGCGCTTCCTGGAGTCGCGAGCAGTGGGAGCGACACGGTGCACGAAGAGAAGTTTTGGCAGTCCTTGACCGAAGGTGCCGGGGTCTTTCGCGTCCTCGTCATCGTCATCGTCATCGCCCTCCTCGCGTTCATCGTGCTTCGCATCGTGATGCCCGTCATCCAGGATCGCCGCACGCGAAAGATCCTGCTCCAGGGCATGTCCGGGGAAGATACCGGAGAAGATACCGGAGAAGG
The DNA here is from genome assembly GCA_964346625.1 of uncultured Myxococcales bacterium. Lineage (GTDB taxonomy): Bacteria > Myxococcota_A > Polyangia > HGW-17 > JAJRWW01 > CAYFWA01. Next base: position 4,993 of record CAYFWA010000298.1, on the reverse strand, counting down.
GTCCGGAGCACGGAACGGCGACGAGACGTCGTCCGCGAGCAAGCCCGCTTCTGCGAGCAAGCCCGCTTCCGCGAGCAAGCCCGCTTCCGCGAGCAAGCCCGCTTCCG
>CAYFWA010000298.1:3038-4786 GCA_964346625.1 uncultured Myxococcales bacterium | reverse complement strand
GCGAGCAAGCCCGCTTCCGCGAGCAAGCCCGCTTCCGCGAGCAAGCCCGCTTCCGAAGCCGACTCCGAGAGTGAACTGAAAAAGCGGTAGCCCGAACCGCTGGCGGAGAGACATGAGCAAGCTTTTCGGCTGCTTGATCAACGAAGCCCAGCTCGCAGCAGATGCCCTGTACCCGCACCGGCATCTGCTGCGAGTCTCCGAGACGCACAGCCCCTTCGGCTGGGGCCTCGCGCACCACTACCACACCGACGTGTTGACCAAGCTACGACCGCGCCACATGGGCGAGCTCGATTTCTACCGCAAAATAAGGGAGTTGCACGCACACGCCGTCATCGGAGACGTGCGCTCCCTCGGCCAGGGCCGCACCGTGCCGGAGAACACGCAGCCCTTCCGCTACCGCACCTGGACCTGCGCGCACCGCGGGAGCATCGATCGGTTCGACCAGATCCGCCCCTGGATCGTGAACTCGATCCCCGACTTCCTGCGGCGCAACATCCGCGGGGTCACCGACTCCGAGCACCTGTTCCACCTGCTGCTGGCCTTCCTGTACGACGAAGGCCTCCTGGACGCCCACGACATGCCCGCCGAGCTGCTGGCCCGTTCCATGCGCAACACCTTCCGAACGGTGCAACGCTTCGTGAACGACGCCGGGGGAGGCGATTCGCAGCTCAACCTGCTGGCCACCAACGGCCGGCTCATGGTGATGGCGGCCGACAGCGCGCCGGTGTATCACACCCAGCTCGACGGCCTGCGCGATTGTGCCCTGTGCCGGCAGCCGCCCGACTCCTGGAGCTCCGAGCCCAAGCGCCGTGACCACGAGAACCTCAAGTGCACCCTAATGTTGATGGATCCCCCCGACGGCGTCAGCCTCACGGACTTGCAGCGCGTGGAGCCCAAGACCCTCGTGGCCGCCGACCAGGGCTTCAAGGTGTTCACGATGCCCATGACGGACTGACGGTGTACCCCATGGTGTGCCCCCCTGTGGGGCACACCGTGTGACGGATTGAGGGGGCGTGTCGAAACGAGCCAGCAAACGTAGCCAGCAGCGGCGGACATCTCCGGGCGGCAGCGGCTCCAGCAACAAGCGCGGCGTTGGCAAGCAACGCGGCCATCCAGCTCCCCGCTGGCCCCTGGCGCTCATGGGCCTGGGGTTTGCCCTTTGTCTGGCCGGGCTCGTGGTGGCCCAGCAGGTCTCCTCTCACAGCTTCCTGTACGGCCTCGTGGTCAGCGGCGGCGGCATCGGCACCTTCCTGGCCGCCCTCGCCGCCCAGCTTCTCGGATCTAGGCTTTGGCGCCCCGGCGTCGCCGGCGGGGTGGCCGTGGCCCTCGCGGCCGCCGCCGCCCTCGGGCGGGTGGGGCTCGCGCTCTCGCGCCCCGATCCCAGCGCCGCTCCGCCCCGCATCGTCATGTGGCGCGAGATCGCCCTCGGGGTCCCCATCGCCCTGGCCCTCGCCGCCCTCGTCCTCGGCGCTCACGTGGCCCAGCGCACCATCGCCCTGCCCCCCGGCGGCCTCGCCCCCCGCGCCCGCAAGCTGGACCTCGCCGGCGCCGTGCTCGCCCTCGCCGGCGCGCTGTACACCCTCGGGCCGCTGTTTCAGAGCCTGGGGCTGCCGCTCAACCACTGGACCTTCCTCGGCCTCGTGCTCCTCGCCGCCATCGCCTTCCTGCTCGTGTCCACCTTCGAGTGGCTGTTCGGCGCTCACCGCTGATCACCGCGATCCTGGCTCTGTGCTGCGGATCACCGCGAT
>CAYFWA010000298.1:1432-2938 GCA_964346625.1 uncultured Myxococcales bacterium | reverse complement strand
GGCTCTGTGCTGCGGATCACCGCGATCCTGGCTCTGTGCTGCGGATCACCGCGATCCTGGCTCTGTGCTGCGGATCACCGCGATTTGGGCTCCCCGCTGCGGATCACCGCGATCCTGGCTCTGTGCTGCGGATCACCGCGATCCTGGCTCTGTGCTGCGGATCACCGCGATTTGGGCTCCCCGCTGCGGATTTCGTGGCTCGGGGATCCTTTCCCGACCTCGCGCGTATCATCTCTGCAGGCGCCGCGGTCCATTGGACGTGGAGACCGAAGCGCTGGAAGATCCCGGACGCGTCGGCCACCCCCGGAGGCGCGTCTCGACCTCTCCCAGGGCCCGCCGCGAAAGCGGCGGGCCCTTACTTTACCCCCCATCTTCCCGAAGTGCGTTTTACCAATCGCTCGCGCTGCCGCGCGGACGCGGCAGCGCGAGCGATTGCCAAAACGTGCAAGCCCCGCACCCCCCCCCCCCCCCGCCCCTCAATCCAGCGCGTACCGCAACCGCCGCGGCAGCCGCTCCTGCGCCCAGCGGGCCGAGCGCTCCAGCGGCACCGGGCGCGCGCCGAAGGTGTTCCACAGCAGCACGTGCCGCCAGCCCGGCCCACGCCCCTGCACGTGGTCCAGCAGCCCGGCCATGGCCTTGGCGGTGTAGGTGGTCTCCAGCCGGATCCCGTCCTCGGCCGCCACCTGCAGGGCCTCCCGCCCCTCCGGCGTGACGTGGCCGTATCCGCCCCCCACGTAACCGGACAGGATGCGCATGTCCCGCGCCCGGAACCCCCCGGGCACCGGCACCCCCCGCGCGCCGAGGTACCCCGCGGTGTCGCGACACAGCCGGGCGAGCCGCGCGGCCGACCCCAGCGCGGCGGCCACCACGCGCACGGGATACACCGGGATCTCCAGCCCCGCCAGACGCAACCCCACCATCAGCCCGGCCGCCGTACCCGCCGAGCCATAGGCCGTGAAGATCGCCGCCGGCCGCGGGGCCGGCCCCGCCCGGATCTGATCCGCCAGCTCCAGGGCCGCCGACACGTAGCCGAGGGTCCCGTACACGTTGGAGCTCCCCGGCGGGATCATCACCGGGGGCCGCCCGCCGCTGCGCGCCGCGCGCCGGGCCACCAGCCGCGCTCCGGCCACCGGCACCGTGAGCACGTTGGCCGCGGGCTCGAGCACGCAGCCCTGCTCCACGATGGCGCGCAGCACTTCCTGGGTATGGGGCGTCACCGGCTGGGGAAACACCGCCGCCGAGGTCCGCAGGCCCAGCGCCCTGGCGTACAGCGCCAGCGCCAGCACCTGGTGCGACCCGATGCCCCCCATGGTCCACACCTCGCGGGGCCGTGTCCGCGCCCACCTCGCCTCCTCCGTCCCCCCCGCGTCCTCCCGATCCGAACCCGTTTCCCCGTTGCCCTGCACCGCCTCGATCCCCTGCGCCGCCTCGATCCCCTGCACCGCCTCGACCCCCTGCGCCGCCTCGATCCCCAGCACCGCCCCCAGCGCGAACTCCAGCTTGCGC
>CAYFWA010000298.1:0-1332 GCA_964346625.1 uncultured Myxococcales bacterium | reverse complement strand
CCCCTGCGCCGCCTCGATCCCCAGCACCGCCCCCAGCGCGAACTCCAGCTTGCGCACCTTGTTGCCGCCGTAGCGCTCGGCGGTGAGGCCGTCGCGCTTGACCCACACCTCGCTGCCCAGCCTTCGCGATAGCCGGACCATGCGCTGCACCGGCGTTGCCCGGGCCCCAAGCCCCACCCAGCACACCCGCTTCCGCAAATGCGGGTAGCGGGCAAACAGCGCCGGCTCGGCGGCGTCTGCCTCCGTCCAACTCCCAGACGGCCGGGTCCCGGACCGGTACGCGTTGCCCTCGCTATTGCCGTCAGCAACTCGTTTCACGGATTGCTCCCCGTTCCGATCCGGTCCGTTCCGGTCCGTTCCGGTCCGTTCCGGTCCGTTCCGGTCCGATCCGGTCCGGATCGGTCCTGCCTCAGCCCTCGGCGAGCCCGTAGTCGCGCAGCACGCCACGCAGGGTCTCCCGACCCGCCTCGCTCATCTCGCAAAGCGGCAGCCGCCACTCCTCCCGGATGCGCCCCATCAGCGCCAGCGCCGTCTTCACCGGCAGGGGGTTGGTCTCCAGAAACAGCGCCTTGGCCAGCCGGTGGAGGTGGTGGTGCAACCGCCGGGCCTCGTCCAGGTCCCCGCGCTCCACCGCGGCGAAAAGGCGCGCGTTGTCCCGGGGCACCACGTTGCCCAGCACCGAGATGCCCCCCGTGGCCCCCAGCGCGGCCATGGGCATGTTCAGCCCATCTTCGCCCGAGAGCACCGCCACCTGCTTTCCCACCTGCCCCAGAAGCGCCGTGACCTGATCCAGCGACCCCGAGGCCTCTTTCACGGCCACGATCTCCGGCCGGTCCGCCAGCCGCGCCACCGTCTCCGGCAGGATGTTCGCCGCGGTCCGCCCGGGCACGTTGTAGACCACCACCGGCATGCGCGCCGCGTCCACCACCGCGCTGAAGTGCCGGTACAGCCCCTCCTGGGTGGGCTTGTTGTAATACGGCGTCACCACCAGGGCCGCGTCCACGCCCAGCTCTTTGGCCAGCAGCGACCGCTCGATGGTGCCCGCAGTGCTGTTCGAGCCCGTACCGGCCACCACCGGGACCACGCCCGCCTTCCCCGCGTCTCGCACCTCCTCCACCATCGCGCGCACCACCGCCTTCCACTCCTGTTCGCTCAGCGTCGCCGCCTCCCCCGTAGTCCCGCAGGGCACCAGCCCATCGGTGCCCTCCTCCAGGTGCCAGCGCACCAGGCCCCGCAGCGCCTCCAGATCCAGCTCCCCGTGCCGAAACGGCGTCACCAGCGCCACCAGCGACCCCCGCAACCACGGGGACTTGGCGCCCCCCGCACCCCCCG
>CAYFWA010000297.1:0-7853 GCA_964346625.1 uncultured Myxococcales bacterium | reverse complement strand
AGCCGGGCGCCTCGACGCCCTGACTTGCAGACCTTATTTTGACCCGCTCCCTTATTCTTGCGCGAGCCCTTAGCGCAGCTACCGACCGAGCCGCTTGCGGAGAATCTTCAGGTTGCGACGCGCCACGCCGTTGCGGGGCTGTCCGATCAGGATCGCCCGCAGCAGCTCGATGGCTTCCGCGATTTTCTTGCGCTGCACCAGAGGCTGCAGGTAGCCCCCCAGCAGGCCGGCGAGCTTCTTGCGAGCGCGCACCGCCCGCTTCAGTGCCCGCGCCCCGTCTTGGGGCTTGCCCGCGAACAGCAAGGCCAGGCCATGGCCGAGTTGCGCCAGGGGCAGGTCGGGCTTCGCCGCGACGGCCTTCTCGAAGGGCGCCAGCGCCTTGGCGTACTGCCCCTGCCGCAGCCGCACCAACCCGAGGTTGACCCACACGCTCGGGCTCTCGGGTCGAAGGCGCGAGGCCTTCTCCAGCATCCGGGCGGCCTCGGCGTACTTGCCCTGGCGTAGCAGCAGGCCCCCGAGGTTCGTCAGCGCCAAGGCGTGGTCGGGCTTCTTTTGCAGCGCCCGGCGATAGGCCTTCTCCGCCGCCGCGCGGCGCTTGCGCGCCATGAGCAGCGCGCCGATGCGGGCGTGCACCGCGGCCGTGTCGTGCCCGGCCTTCACCGCGGCCCGCAGGGCGCGCAGGGCCTCCTTCCGGTGGCCGCGGCGCAGGGCCACCACGCCGCGCAGATACTGGACCCGTCCCTGGTGCCCGCCGAGCTTGGCCAGGGCGGCCAGGGCCTGCGCCGCGGCCTCGTTCTGACCGGCGTGAACGAGACACAGGGCGTGATTGAACCGCGCCTCGAAGTGCTCGGGCTTGATCTCGGTGGCCTCCGCGAACCAGGCCGCCGCCTTGGCGTGCTGCTTGCGCCGCATGAAGATCCGCCCGAGGTTGAAACGCGGCTCGAAGTACTTCGGGTCGGTAGCGGCGGCGTCCTTGTAGCGGTCGATGGCCTTCTCGATTTCGCCGCGCTTGTGGTATCGAAGCCCCAGCGTGAAGTGCAGCGGGGCGCGCGAAGGGTCCTTCTTGATGGCCTCGAGCAGGTCCGCGTCGCTGTAGCGCGAGCCCCCGGCCCGCCTCCGCGGTGCCGGACGCGTTACGGCACGCCTGGCGGTGGCGCGCCGCGCCTCGGGCCGCGCGGACCCAACGGTCCGGGTCGAGGGCGGCGCGCTACACGCGCCCCCGCCCGCCACCACGAAAACCGTCATCCAAAGCTGTACACGCATGATCCGGGTCCTCCCGCGGGCAGGGTTCGTGGAAACCGCCGCCCGCCACCCGCAGGGCGCGCTCACCCGCGGTGCGCGCTCGCCCTGGACCGTCAACCCGTGAGGGTGGGCAGGGTACGCTGCAGGAAGGCCACCGCCTCCCGCACGCGCTCGGAAGAAACCGCGGGAACTGACTGGGCCGACTCGGTCAGCTCCTCTTCGCTGCGCTCCAGGATCTGGGCCGCCAAAAAGGTCTCCACCTCGGTGTCCGGCTCCCGCGCGCCGCAAGCCCCGACGGTCCCCACCACCTCCCCGCCCGCCTCCACCGGCACCACGAACTTGATCATGCCCAGATCACACTCGTCGAGTTGGGGCTCCCCCGTGGCGGCGGCCTGCTTTCCCAAAACCTGCTGGACCACCGCACAGACCGTGGTGCGGGCCGAGGGGGTCTCCTGCACCAGGGGGCACAAGGTATTGGGCCAGCGCTCGTGGCGCAACACCACGTCTCCGCTCTGGTTGTACAGCGTCGCCGTCATGCCCGTGCGCTCGTGCACCTCGGCGAGCAGATCCTGCCAGCGCTCTCGGGGCGCCAAATCAAACAGGTCCATTTTCGAATCCTCCCGAGGCTCGCGCAATCGCTACCCACTGCGGGCTCGCTGCGGATCAGAGAGCCGCCGGCCCGATCATCGAACCTCGCAGCCGACGCGAAACGCCGCAGCGGCCGGTCGCACAAGAAGCAGCAGCCGGTCGCACAAGCGTCCTGGCACGAGCCCGTCCTGCGGGCCTGCTCGCCGGGCAGCTCCCCGCGGGGCGCTACTTGTCGAGCTTGGCCTTGAAAAAAGACTTGATCTCGCGCGCGGCTCGATCGGGATCGGTGATCGCCTGGGGCGAGTAGGCGTCGAGCTCATCCTTGAGCTCCCGGAGAAACTGCTTGTGGGCCTCCGGGGCATCGAGGACCTTGTCCGCCGTGCGCCCGCGCACCGTCTCGTCCGGCAGCTCCTTGACGAACGCCACCAGCTTCTCGTGAAGATCCCCGAGGTACGTCTCCAGGGGGCCCGTGGAGCCCGCCAGCGTCTCCACCTCGCTTTTCACCTCGCCGGACAGGTCACCGAGCCCGCTCTCGTGGGCAAGCTGACAGGCGATGCGCAACACGGCGGCGTCGTCCACCACGCCCACACCGGTCAGGTAGTCCGGCACGATGTCGATCTTGCGCAGCAGGTAGGACAGCCCCCCCACGAGATATCGTTTGGCCTCGCGCGGGGTGCCGTCTGCCTCCAGTGCCGCCCGCATGGTGCGGGTGTCTTGCGGCAGCGTGTTGATCCAGTCGTTGAACACGTCGATCAGCTCGTTACTCATCTGAGTTTCTCCCGATGGTTGCCACACGCCCTCGGCCCTCGGCGCCGCCATGGTGGGTCGGCCCGGTCGAGGAGGCCGATCCCCCCCGGCCGACGCGGGCGGAGGAATCGTACGGGGCCAGCGGGAACCGAGTCAACTCATAATTCGTAGTCGAGTCGATGTGCCACCGGCTACCAGGCGTCGGGGAGGTCGGCGTAGGTGGGGGTGGACAGATACCGCTCGCCGCCCGAGGGGATGATGGTGACGACGAGCTTTTTGGCGCTCTCGGGGCGGGCGGCCACCCGCAGCGCCGCCGCCACGGCGGCTCCGCTGGAGATCCCGGCCAACACCCCCTCGAGGCGCGCCAGCTTACGCGTGGTGTCCATGGCCTCGTCGTTTTCCACGGTGAGCACCTCGTCGATCACGGCCCGGTCCAGGATGTCGGGGACGAACCCCGCCCCGATGCCCTGGATGGGGTGAGGCCCTTTTTCCCGCCCCGACAGCACCGCGCTGGCAACCGGCTCCACGGCCACGCAGCGCACGCCCGGCTTGCGCTGCTTGAGCACCTGGCCCACGCCCGTGATCGTTCCGCCGGTACCCACGCCGGCCACCAGCAGATCGACCTGCCCCTCGGTGTCCTCCCAGATCTCCTCGGCGGTGGTCTGACGATGGATCTCGGGGTTGGCGGGGTTTTGGAACTGCTGAGGCATGAAGTAACGGTCGGGATCCGCCTGGACGATCTCCTCGGCCCGGGCGATGGCCCCGGGCATGCCCTGCGCGCCCGGGGTGAGCTCCAGCTTGGCCCCCAGCGCCCGCAGCAGGCTCCGTCGCTCCGTGCTCATGGTATCGGGCATGGTCAAAAGCAAGCGGTAGCCCCGGGCCGCACAGACGAAGGCTAGGGCGATCCCCGTGTTGCCGCTGGTGGGCTCGACGATGACCGTCCGTGCCGAGAGCTGCCCGGCGCGCTCGGCCGCCTCGATCATGCTCACCCCGATGCGGTCCTTCACGCTGGACAGAGGGTTGAAATACTCCAGCTTGAGCGCGATGTCCGCCTCGAGGTCCTGCCCGAGTCGACCCAGCCGCACCAACGGCGTGTGTCCGATGAGCTCGGTGATGTCATTCGCGATGCGCATTGTCACCTCCCGCCGTATTCGAAACCGGGTCTCTCCCTACCGGGCACGCGCTCCCCGCGTCCGGCCTCACAGCCCCGGCATGTAGGCCATGGCTTCGTTTCGCTGGCGCGACTCGCGGGCGAGGTCCGCGAGGCACACGGCCCGTGCTTGCTGGGCCCATTGCTGCTCCAGCGCCGAGATCTGCTCCCAGACCACCCCCCGGATCGTGACCTCCGGCCGCTCGGCAGCCGCCTCGTCCCGGGTGGGTAAAAACACCGCGAGCACGTCGGCCACGGTGATCTCTTCCGGGTCCGCGGCCAGCGCGTATCCCCCCGATGCCCCGCGAAAGCTGCGCACGAGCCCATGGCGCCGCAGCCGCACCAGGACCTGCTCCAGCGAGGCGGGAGGGATCTCGAGACGCTGGGCGATCTGGGGGCTACGCAAGGTCTCACCCGACGCTCCGAGCGCGAGCTCCACGAGCGCCGCGATGGCGTACTCGGCCTGAGTCGAGGCGATGGTGATTATTCCTGACATAGTTGCTAGATTTAGTCTCAATGTACCCAAAGTCAAGGGTTTTGAATCTATCCGATTGATCTTCTCGGTGATTCAAGAGAAAGGTCCCTCCCCTTGCCACGATCCCCGCGTCGCGCCGCGCCCCCCCGACGTTTTTTTTCGATGGCGCGACGCGCTATTTGACCGTGCCGGGACCATCGATGGGCACGGTCTGCCAGCGGAAGTTGTCGATGATCACCGCCGAGTCCAGGATGCTGTCCCCTTCGTCATGAATGGAGAAGGTCAGCGTGACCGTCTCCCCGGGGGTGAGCGGCGACGTGGTCCGTAACCAACCGCTGATGGACCCGGTGTACGGCGGCGCCGAGTAGCCGGGCAGCGTGCAGCCCGCGAAGAGCAATCCAGCCACCAACAGTACGAAATAGGCGCGGCACGATGACATCGACATCACGATCTCCATGCCCCGACGGGGGCGGTGCTCATCCGGTCGGTCCAGGAGGAACATGGTAGCGCATCGGTGCACCAAAACTCAATGCCAGGGCCAGGGCCAGGGCTAGGGCTAGGGCTAGGAGTACAGGGGGCCGAGGAACCAAGCGGTCGGCGGGAAGCGGCGCTTTCAACGGGAGGCGAGATCGGTCTTCACGGCGCGGACCAGGGCGGGGAGCGCCGCCTGCATCTTCTTGCGGAAATCCCTCGTGAGGGTGTCCACCACGTTCTGGGGGGTACGCTCCTCGACGCGGGAGCGGGTCTTAATCCGGAGCCGCCACACCTCCTTTTCGTCAGCGGCGCGATAGAGCCCGAGCCGCAGCTCCAGATGCGCGAACCACTTCTGCTGCTTGGAGCCCTTTTCGACCTGCTCCACGCTGATGACCTGACCCCGCAGCACGTAGTTGGGGATGGGCCGCGAGGTGGCGGTGACCTCCTTGAAGCGCCCGGATGCCTCCAAGAAGCGCTGGAGCGACTCGCGAAAAAGCCGCCCGGGCTTGACCACCCACTGCCGAAAACGATAGTGGCGAAGCTGCACCGGCGTGACGCGGTAGACGATGCGCAGGTGGTCGTAGGCGGGCAGCACGTCGAGGGCCTCCACCTGGATGACCGCCGGAAGCGGCTCGGCGGCGGGGGCCTTGACCCCCTCCCAGATGGGCAGCCGGAAATACTTCATCACGGGGGGCTGCTTGGAGGAAAAGCAGCCGCCGGCCACAGCCCCGAGCAACACGATGACGGCCCCCGCCCTCCCCGCCGGGTGGGGGGACGACCGCACGGCATGTCTTGGATTCATTTGGGCAGCCTCCGTCCCCGCACGAGTCCGGGTCGCAGCAGCACCGCCGGGTTTTCGCGGATGGTGCGCGAGAACTCCTCTAGGTGCTCCGAGGCGTTGCGCATGGCCTTGACGATGGGTTTGATGTTGCCCTTCACCGAGCCGATGGCCATCCGCATGTCCACCAACAGGAGCTGCAGCGCCACCAGCGACCGGCGGGCCTGGGCGATGCTCGAGGTGATGTCCTTGGAAAGCACCCGTTTTTCCACGTTGCGGATGGAGCGCTGGAGCTGCTCGAGGGTGGCCACGAGCTGGCCGCGCTTGCCCACCAGCCCCCGGGTATCCTCCAGCGCGCCCCGCGCGGTGATGAGGGTGGCCCGAAGCTGCCGGCCCGTTTCCACCACGGTGTCGTCGAAGTGCCGCATGGCGCGGCGCAGTACCCACGAGGAGCGTTCGAAGTTGCGCAGGGCCCGCTTGATCTGGGGCTTGGCGTCGGTGACCAGGGCGGCGATGGCCTGCAGGGCGAGGGTGCCGGCCGCCAGAAACATCCGCGCCTTGTCCACGAGGTCCTCGAACCGCTTGCGGTTCTCCTCGGCGGTGACCGCCAGGAGGTTGCGCACCAGGCGCTCGGTCATCACGGCGATATCCGTGGCCTTTCCCGTGATCTGGTCGAGCTGGGACTTTCCAGTGGGGATCACCGTCCCGGGCTCGAGAAACTCCTTCGAGGCTCCGGAGCGGATCTCGATGTAGCGCACGCCGGTGATGCCGTGGCTGGCCAGGATGGCCTTGGACCCCTTGGGAATGGGCGTGCCACGGGGCAGCGACAGCGTCACCTCCACCACCTGGAAGTCGGCCGGGTCGATCCGGATCTGCTCCACGCGACCGAGGCGTACGCCCCGCAGGGTCACCGCAGCGCCAGGGGACAGCCCCGAAACCGAGTCGGTGAACCTGACCTTGTAGTGGTCACTCTGCCGAAACAGGCTCACCCCGGCCAGCAGGGCGATCCCACCGACGACGAGGACCATCCCGATGAGCAAAAATACGCCCAGGCGGACCTTCTGGGTGCGGGTCAACATGGATTTGGGTCGAATCCCCGCGCGGTTACGCGCTACCTTGAGTCAGATCATTCATGAAAGTCTCTATGCCGACCATACGATTCTTCCCGCCCGCCCGGCTTCCCGGACCGCCTCCAATTATATGGCTCTTCCATTATAGCCGCAGGGCCGCATTCATGCGAGCTCGCGACCGTGGCGCGGCTCACCCGAGGTGCGCGTCCCTTTCTGCCTCGAGGGCCTCATGCCGACTCCCCGAGCCCAATCCGACTGCCCAGGGTCTCGCCGGTGAACCCCCCGGTCGGCGACGCACGGTGGAAAAAGCCATGGATCACGGGCTCCTGCGAAGCCTCCAGCTCGGCCACCGAGCCCAGGGCCACCGGCTGACCGTCGTGTAGCAGCAGCACGCGATCGGCGATGCGACGGATGGAGTCCAGATCGTGGCTGATCACCACCATGGCCATCTGAAGCCGCGCCCGCAGCTCGAGGACGAGGTCATCGATACCCGCCGCCACCACCGGGTCCAACCCCGAGGTGGGCTCGTCGCAAAGCAGCAGATCCGGATCCAGCATCAGGGCCCGGGCCAACGCCACCCGCTTGCGCATGCCGCCCGACAGCTCCGAAGGCGCCAGCCCCCCGGTCCCGGCCAACCCCACCTGGGCCAGCTTGGCGTCCACCAGGCGCTTGGCCACGGCGTCGTCCAACCGCCCCACGTGCTCTTGCACCGGTAAAAGCAGGTTGTCGGCCACGCTCAGCGACCCCAGCAGGGCCCCCCCCTGAAACAGCAGGCCGATGCGGCGCAACACGGGTCGGCGCTGGGGCAAGTCGGCGCTCCACAGATCCAGCCCCAGCACCTCCACCACGCCGCCCACGGGCGACAGCAGCCCGGCCACGGTGCGCAACACCGTGGTCTTGCCGCAGCCGCTACGCCCTGCCACCACGAGGATCTCCCCTCGCTGAATCTCCAGAGAAAGGGCTTGGACCACCGGAACACCCTGGTAGCCACACACCAGGCCGCGCATGGCCACCGGAAGCTCCGGCGAGGAAAGCGGCTGGTCGGGAGAGGCGATCATGGGCGACGCAGGCTCTGGCGCATTCGTTGGCCAACGGGGGTTGCGCTTTCGCGGGAGCTTTCTTCATCCCCTGCGCAAGAAGCGGCAGCCGTCGGGCCGATCCGATGGTGAGCCATGAGGGTAGCATAGACGGCAGCCCGTCACCGCTTTGTCGAACCGCGGTGGTCCCCGCGATCCCCTCCCCCCGTGATCCGGATCACACCCCGCGGGGCCTCGCGAGGAGAGCGAGTAGGCGGTGGACCCCGTTGGCGTGGCGATGATGAGCCCATCG
>CAYFWA010000296.1:0-7868 GCA_964346625.1 uncultured Myxococcales bacterium | reverse complement strand
GAATCGGAATCGGAATCGGAATCGGAATCGGAATCGGAATCGGAATCGGAATCGGCCCCGGCCCCGGAATCGGAATCGGCCCCGGCCCCGGAATCGGAATCGGCCCCGGCCCCGGCTCCCCTCGGCTTCCGCGCGCCGGGATATCACGTGTCCGCGGCCGTGCTGGCGCAGCTCGGCGCCCTCGGCTACCGCTACGACTCGTCGGTGCTGTCCTCGGCGCCCTACTGGCTGGCCAAGGCGGCGGTGATGGCCCGGCTGCGCCTGGCGGGCCGCCCCAGCCGGGCCCGGCTGCACGCGCCCACCGATCTCTTCGCGCCCCGGCGGCCCTACCGGCCCGACCCCCGGCGACCCTGGCGGCCGGCGCGGACCGAGCGCTCCTCGGCTGCCAGGGGCCCGGCTCCAGGGGACGGAAACGACGCGGGGGACGCCCCGCTCACCGAGATCCCGGCGGCCTCCCTGGTGGCGGGAATGCCCCTGGTGGGCACCTTCCTCGGCGCCCTCCCGGCGGCAGCCGCGCGGCTGCTGGGGGCGGCGCTGCGGCACCGGGACTTCGTCACCGTGGAGTTTCACGCCATCGACCTGGTGGGCCGCGCCGACGGCGGCCTCGAGGCCCTGGCCCGTTGCCAGCCCGGCGTGGCCACGCCCCTGGCCCTGCGCCGGGCCGCCTACGAGGCGCTGCTCGCGCCTCTTTGCCGCGGCGCCCGCGCGGTGCCCCTGGCCGCGCTCGTTCGTTGACGGACATCGGCTCTCCGTTTCGCGGGGTGCGCGTCACCTCCGCCGGTCAACCCACGGGAAATCCCCGGACAATCGTGCTAGGCTCCGCCCGTGAGCGCTGGTGATCACACGTCTGGGCCCGGTGACCCGTCCGCGCCGCCGCAGCAGCCGGTGCCGCCGCAGAAGCCGCCGCGGCAGCCGCCGCCGACGCCGCAGCCCTTCGGCGACTACCACCTGGAGCAGAAGCTGGCCCAGGGCGGCATGGCGGAGATCTTCCTTGCCACCCGCCGGGGGGCCCACGGCTTCCAAAAGAAGCTGGTGATCAAGCGGATCCTGCCCGAGCACGCCCGCGACGAGCGCTTCGTGGACTGGTTCATCGACGAGGCGCGTCTGATGTCGCGGCTCGAGCACCCCAAGGTGGTGCAGGTGCTCGACTTCGGCGAGGTGCAGGGCCAGTACTTCATCGCCATGGAGTACGTCCGGGGCATCGACTGCCTGCAGCTTTTGCGCACCTGCGCCAAGCGCCGCTGGCGGCCCTCGGCCATCATCGCCGTGCACGTCATGGCGGACGTGCTCGACGCTCTGCACTACGCCCACACCCTCACCGACGAGCAGGGCGGGCCGTTTAACATCGTGCACTGCGACGTGTCGCCCTCGAACATCTTCATCTCCGAGCTGGGGGAGGTGAAGCTCAGCGACTTCGGCATTGCCTCCATCGGGGCCCGCGACAGCCGCACCGAGCCGGGGTTCGTACGGGGCAAGTACGGCTACCTCGCCCCGGAGGTGATCGAGGGCCAGCCCGTGGACCCGCGGGCCGACGTCTTCTCCGCCGGCGTGGTGCTGGCCGAGTTGCTCATGGTGCAGCGGCTGTTTCGGGGCAAGAACTACCTGGACGTGCTGCTGCAGGTGCGCGACGGGCGGCTGGATCGGCTCGACGAGTTCGGGCAGCACATCCCCCCCGAGCTGCGCCAGATCCTCGACTACGCCCTGGCCCGGGATCCCTACCTGCGCTACCAGGACGCGGCGGCCTTCCGAGACGCGCTGTATCGCTACCTGTACGAGCGTCAGCAGCTTTTGCGCTCCACCTCCATCCGCCGGTTCATGCAACGGATGACCGACGCGGAGCCCGAGGCCGCGACTCCGCCGCCCGCGGCCCCTGCCGGCGCGGGCCCGGTTCCGGCACCGGGAGCGGGGCCGGCGGCCGGAGCGGGGCCGGCGGCCGGAGCGGGGCCGGCGGCCGGAGCGGGGCCGGCGGTCGGAGCGGGGCAGAGGGCGGCCGACACCGCGCTGCCTCCCGGGCAGGCCTTCCAGCACGGGCGGCGCCAGATCCTGCTCAACCCACCGCCGCGGCCGGCGCCGGTGCCGCGGGATCGGCGCCGGGCCGACGAGCTGGCGCGGATCTCGCTGGGCGAGCCCGTGGGGCCGTCTCTCGGCATCGCCCCGGGATCGGACGCCACCACCGAGGAGTTCGGCGTCACCGGGAGCCTGCCCTCGCCGCCTCAGGTGCCCAAGCGGGTGGAGGCCCGGCCCGACGCCGAGACGCTGGATCCCAAGCGTGCGGCGCGTCACTCCACCGCCAGCAGCGCGCTGGCCCAGCCCGTGCCCGACGAGCAGTGGGAGCTGGCGCGCGACAGCCTGGTGTCCATCCTGTTCCGGTTGGCCGTGGCCACCGAGACGGGGCTGCTGGTGCTGCGGGAGTCCAACACCATCAAGGAGGTCTTCCTGTACGAGGGGGATCCCCACTTCGTGGCCTCCAACGTGCCCGGGGAGCTGTTCGGGCAGTACCTGGTGGCCGAGGGCGTGATCTCGGAAAAGGAGCTCGAGCAGGCCCTGGCCATCCTGCCGCAGTACGAGGGGCGCCTCGGCGAGAGCCTGGTGGCGCTTCGGCTCCTGCGGCCCATGCAGATGCTGCGCCTGCTCACTCAGCAGGTGCGCCAGAAGGTGCTCAACGCCTTTCACTGGCACCGGGGCATCGCCACCTACTACCGCGGGATCCGCTGTGACCGGCCAGCCACGCCCCTGGGCCTTGACGCCTTCGAGCTGCTCGAGGCCGGCGTGGGGGGGCTGCCCTACGCGGATCTCAGCGCGCGGCTCGAGCCCGCCATGGAGCGGCGGCCGTGGGCCGTGGACCCGCCGCCGGTGCCCCCCGAGGTGTTTCGGCTGGGGGGCTACCCCCGGCAGGTCTACAGCCTGCTCGATGGCCAGCGCACCCTCATGGAGCTGCTCATGGGCAGCCCGCCGGAGCCCAGCTCCGGCGCCTTCATGCGCATGGTCTACCTGCTGCTCGAGTGCGGCCTGGCGGTGCTGGAGTGAGGGCTCCCCGGGACCCCCTCACGCCGCGGGCTCGAAGTGACGTCGCGGGCAAACCGTGACACACTGCTCGAAGATTCCGCGCCTTGAGTGGACGCTTCGCCCGGCTTTGTGGCCGCGCGATCCCATGGCTGGCCACGGGAAAACGAACCTGGTGCTGGAGAGCTGCCCATGAGTGAATCGTCCGTTTCCGATGGCCCCGTGGCTCCGCCCGGCGCATCCCCGGCCGAAGGGGCCGTGGCTCCGCCCGCCGCATCCCCGGCCGAAGGGGCCGTGGCTCCGCCCGCCGCATCCCCGGCCGAAGGGGCCGCGGGCCGGCCCGCCTCCGATCCGGCGCCGGCGCCGGCGGCGGCGCCGCGGGCGTCGGCCCCTTTGTCGGAGGAGGCCCTCAAGGCCGCGGTGGAGCGCGCCGCCGACGCCCGGACCCTGGTGGTCAAGGAGGTGCACCAGCGGGTGGTGGGCCAGGACGCGGTGATCGAGCTGATGCTGGTGGGGCTGGTCTCCCGTGGGCACTGCCTGCTGGTGGGGGTCCCCGGGCTGGCCAAGACCCTACTGGTCAACTCCCTGGCGGACGTGCTGGAGCTGAGCTTCAGCCGGATCCAGTTCACGCCCGATCTGATGCCCGCCGACATCACGGGCACCGACGTGCTGGAGCAGGACACGGCCACGGGTCGGCGCTCCTTTCGGTTCTTGCCGGGGCCCATCTTCGCCAACATCGTGCTGGCCGACGAGATCAACCGCACGCCGCCCAAGACCCAGGCGGCCCTGCTGCAGGCCATGCAGGAGGGCCGCGTGACGGCCTCGGGGCAGACCTTCGCGCTGGATCCGCCCTTCATGGTGTTCGCCACCCAGAACCCCATCGAGCAGGAGGGGACCTATCCGCTGCCCGAGGCGCAGCTCGATCGGTTCATGTTCCGCATCGACGTGGGCTACCCGTCGGCCATGGAGGAGCGGCGCATCGTGGCCCAGGAGACCGCGGCGCCCACCCGGCCCCTGCGGCGGGTGCTGGGCCCCGAGACCCTGGCGGAGCTGCAGGAGCTGCTGCTGGAGATGCCCGTACCCGAGCACGTGCTCGACACGGCGGTGAAGCTCTGTCGTGCCACGCGACCCGAGGACGACGCCGCGCCGGCCGAGGTTCGCCAGTACCTGTCCTGGGGCGCGGGGCCGCGGGCGGCGCGGTTCCTGGTGCTCGGGGCCAAGGCCCGGGCGCTTTTGCAGGGGCGCTTCGTGCCCACCACCGAGGACCTGCGGTCCCTGGCCATGCCGGTGCTGCGCCACCGGCTGCTGCGCAACTTCCACGCCGAGGCCGAGGGGGTCACCGTGCCCGAGCTGCTCGAGCGCCTGGTGGCCACGAGCCTGGGCAGCACCTGAGCCGGGCTCGCGCGGGCGCTCTGCCCGGGGCCGGTGAAGCCCCGCGCAGAACCGCGCAGTACCGCGCGGAGCCACGCGGAGCCACGCGGAGCCACGCGAAGCCACGCGAAGCCACGCGAAGCCACGCAGAGCCGCATAGAATCCAAGGGAACCTAGGCAGAACCAAGCAAAGCCGAAGAGAGCCGAAGAGAGCCGAAGAGAGCCGAAGAGAGCCAAAGAGAGCCGAAGAGAGCCCAGGAAACATCAGAGGACAGCAGAAGACAGCAGAAGACAGCAGAAGACAGCAGAAGACAGCAGAAGACAGCAGGAGACACCCGTGGAGCTGCTACGCCCGGAAGAGATCGCCCGGCTCGAGGGGCTCGCGGTGCGCGCGCGCGCCGTGGCCGACGGGGTGTTCTCCGGCCGGCACCGCAGCCTGCACCGGGGGGCGTCGCGGGACTTTTCCGAGCACAAGGAGTACGCCCCGGGCGACGACCTGCGGACCCTGGACTGGAAGGCCTACGGGCGGTTCGACCGGCCCCTGGTGAAACACTACGAGAGCGAGACCGAGCGGGGCTGTCTGCTGCTGCTGGACGTGTCGCGCTCCATGGACTACGGCACCGGCGCCCTGGGCAAGCTCGACTGGTGCCGGGTGACCGCCGCCGCCGTGGCCTTCGTGCTGCTCGCCCAGCGCGACCGGGTGGGGCTGGGGCTGCTGGGCCGGGAGTTCACGCCCGTGCTGCCGCCGCGCTCTCGCGGGGATCAGCTCGCCGCCATGGTCTCGGCCCTGGAGGCCGCCGCGCCGCGGGACGCGCCCCCGGGGGCGCTGTCCGACAGCCTTGCGGCGGCGGTGGAGGCGGCGCCGCGGCGGGGGCTGGTGGTGGTGCTGTCGGACCTGCTGGAGCCGAGCCCCGCGTTGCCGGCTGCGCTACGTCACCTGGCCACCGGGCGGCGGGAGGTGGCCGCCTGGCAGGTGCTCGACCCCTCCGAGGAGCGCTTCCCCTTCGACGGGTTTCGCCGCTTCACCTCGGAGGAGCTGCCGGACACGCAGCTCGATCTCGACGCCCGCGAGGCACGTCGGGCCTACCTCACCGAGCTCGAGGCTCTGCAGGGGCGCCTGCAGGAGGCGTCGCGCGCGGCCGGGTTCGACTACCTCACTGCCCGCACCGACCGCGCTCCGGCGGAGCTGATCCTGGACTGGATCGCGCGCCGGGAGTCGCGCCAGGGCGCCGCGGCGGAGCGCAGCACCGGGGCCGGGCGCGGCGCGTCCACGCCCGCGCCAGCCGAGCCTCCCGCCCGCAGGGCGCGGCCAGGGGGAGGGCGCTCATGAAGAGGATTGAGGGTGAGGCTCGAAAAACCGCGCTTTTTCGGGGCGAGGGGGGATGGGACATCCCCCCTGAAGAGCGGGGATGGGACCTCCCCCCTCAAAGTGACCGGGAGGTGCGCCGGTGAACCTGGGCTTTTCCATCCCGTGGATGCTGGCCGGGCTCGCGGCCGCGCTGATCCCGCTGGTGGTGCACCTGCTGCGGCGCCGCCCGCCGCTGCCCACCCGCTTTCCGGCCCTGGTGCTGCTGCTCGGGCCAGAGCGGCGGCGCGCCCGGCGGCGGCGGCTGCGCGAGTGGCTGCTGCTGGCCACGCGCATGTCCCTGCTCGCCGCCGTGGCCCTGGCGCTGGCCGGGCCCTACTGCGTGAAGCAGGTGGACGTCCCGCCGGCGGCGGGGCGGCAGCAGGCGGCGGTGATCCTCGTGGACGACAGCCTGAGCATGCGCTACCGCCGCGACGGGTCCTCGCTGTTCGAGGCGGCGAAACGCCGCGCCGAGGCCCTGCTCGGGGTGCTGCCGCCCGGCGCGCCGGTGGGGCTGCTCAGCGTTACCGGGCAGGGGACCCAGGTCCGGGAGCTCAGCCTGGACCGCTCGCGCCTGCGGCGCGCCCTCCGTCGCCTGTCGCCCACCTGGCGCCGAGGCGACGGCGCCGACGCGGTGGCCCGGGCGCTGCGGCTGCTGGAGTCGGCCGATGGCCAGGATCCCCGGGCGATCTACCTGATCACCGATCTCACGCGCCAGGGGCTGCGGCCTGCGGCCCTGTCGCTGCCCGCCGCGGTCACCCTGCAGGTGCTGGACGTGGCCGAGCAGACCCTCGACAACGCGGCCGTGGTGGAGGCCACCCTGCGCCCGGCGGCGCCGGGGCGCGAGCGGTTGCTCCGGCTGCGGGTGGGGGTGCGCAATGCCCGCGCCGCCTCGCGGGACCTCGCCGTCCGGCTGACCGCGGCCGGCCGCGAGGTGGGCCGGCGGGAGGTCACCGTGGGCCCCCACGCCATCGGCCGGACCTCCTTCGAGCTGAACCCCGAGAAGCTGCCCGGGGGTGCCGGCTTCCTCGAGGCCCGCCTCGACCTCGGCGCGAGCGGGGGCGGGGGCGGAGGCGACGGCCTGGCCGCCGATGACCAGCGCTGGGTCCCGCTGGGCGCCGCCCGACGGCTGCGGATCCTGCTGGTGGACGGCGATCCGCGCGAGACCCGCCACGAAGACGAGCTGTTTTATCTCGAGTCGGGGCTGCGCTCCCTGCTCGACTCCTCGCAGCTCCAGCTCCAGGTGGTGGCGGCCGAGGACCTCGAGGGGGTGCCCCTGGCGCAGCAGGACCTCGTGGTGCTGGCCAACGTCGGCGTGGTCTCGCATCGCTCGGTCAAGCGCCTGACCGCCTACACCCGCCAGGGCGGGGCGCTGCTGGTGGCCCTCGGCAACCAGGTGCAGCCCGAGCGCTACAACCAGACCCTGGGCGCGCTGCTGCCCGCCGAGCTGCGCTCCATCCGCTCGGGGGGCGCCTCGGGCGCCGCCGCGCCGCCGGCGCGGTTGGCGCTGCTGGAGGCCGCCCCGGTGTTGCGCGCCGCCTTCGAGGACCCGGCCGCGCGGCGCGCCCTGATGGCCGGCCGCGTCCAGCGCTATGCCCTGCTGCGGGATCTGCGCGGCGAGGTGCTGCTGCGGCTGCAGAGCGGCGCGCCGGTGCTCGTGACCCACGGCGTGGGCCGCGGACGCGTGGCGCTGTGGACCACCACCCTGGACCGGGCGTGGACGGACCTGGTGCACCAGCCCGCCTTTTTGCCCCTGCTGCAGGGACTGCTGCACCTGCTCACCGGCCACGGCGGCGGCGGTGTGGCCGCCGTCGGCAGCACCAATCCCGGCAGCGGCTCCACCGCCAGCCCCGGCGGCGCCAGCCCCGGCGGCGGCTCGGCCGCGCGCACCGGCGGCGCGAACCCCGGCGGCGGCTCCGCCGTGCGCCCCGGCGGCGGTTCGGCCGCCGGTCTCGGCGGCGCCGTGGGCCCCCGCCAGGTGGTAGTGGGCCGCACGGTCACCCTGAGTGCCCAGCCTGGCGAGGTGCTGCACGTCAAGCCGCCCTCCGGCCCCCTGCGCCGCCTCCCCCCGGTGGGCGCCGACGGCACGGTGGTGTTCGTCCACACCGACCAGCCCGGCCCCTACCGGGTCTACGTCGCCGGCTCCCCC
>CAYFWA010000295.1:2654-7869 GCA_964346625.1 uncultured Myxococcales bacterium | reverse complement strand
GGGGGGCCGGCGGGGGAGGGCGCGCGGCCCGGTGCCGGCTCCGCGAGCCCGGCCGCGGCCGGAGACGCGGCCCCCGGCGCTTCGCGCTCCGGGACCTCGGGGCTGTTTGCCGTTCCCGCGGCGGGGCTGTTTGCCGTTCCCGCGGCGGGGCTGTTTGCTATTCCCGCGGCGGGGCTGTTTGCCGTCCCCGCGGCGGGGCTGTTTGCCGTCCCCGCGGCGGGGCTGTTTGCCGTTCCCGCGGCGGGGTCGTCCGCCGCGTCCGGCGACCCTGGCGTGGCCGCCTCCGCCGACCCTCGTGTCCCCGCCCCTTGCTGTCGCTTCGATCGCGGCTGCTCGGGCTGGGTGACGTCATCGCTCGGCGCGCGGGGCGGCCGGCCTCCGCGGGCCGCGCTGGCCGTCCGGGGAGACGGCTCGACGCCGTCGCGGGGCAGCGGGCGGGGATCCACCTCGGCGATGACCGCGGTGCGGTGCCCCGGCACCGTGTCCACCTGATCGCGGAATCCCGTCTCCGTGGCGTCGGGGCGGCGTTCGTCTGGAGCCACCACGGGTGGCAGATCGTAGGGCGAAGCGAGGGGGGCCGGCGCCGACGGGCGCGTCTCCCCTTGCGCCGAGGGCTTCGGAGCATCGGCGTATCCATCCCCCACCTGCGGGGCAGCCTCGGTCCGCTCGGAGCCGCTGCCTTCGCTTTCCGGTGGTGGGACGCCAGCCGCCTCCGATGTCGAGGTCTGCGGCCCAGAGGACGCTTCGGCTCGCGCGCTAACGTGGGCTCCGGCCTCTGCTTCGGCCTCTGCTCCAGCCTTTGCTCCGGCCTTTGCTCCGGCCTTTGCTCCGGCCTTTGCCCCGGCCTGCGCCCCGGCCTGCGCCCCGGCCGGTGAGGCCGGGCCGGAGCCACCGGCGCCGGGGATGGAGCCGGCCGAAGAAAACGACCCGGTCCCAGAGAACGATCCCGTGCCGGGAAACGAGCCGACTCCGACGCGGGAGCCGCCCGCGGGGCGCTCGCCGGGCGTGGGCCCCGGCACGGGCTCGGGGCCGGCGCCCGTAGACCCCACGTGGGTGATGGCCCCACCCGCCGGGGGCGCGGGCAGGGGACGCTCCTCGTCCAGACGATCGAGCACGTCGCTGGCGTCGAGGTCATCCACTCCGGCCACGGTGTCCATGTCGAGGGCGTCGAGATCGATGTTGTCCTCGGACGCGTTGCGCGCTGGCCGATCGCTACCGCGGTCGGCTGCGGCCGGCACGCTCGGCGGGGCCGCGGCCGACCGCGGCGCCGCGGCGGAGCCGGCGTGCGGCGGAACGTCCCCAGCGAGGGGCGCGGGCGTTCCCTTCGTCGCCGCGGGCGTCCCCGCCGGCGCGGAGGGAACGTCCTCCCCGCCCGCCGACGGGGACATGGCCTGCTCGAAGGCGCTGATGGTTTTCTTGATACGCACCGACACCGTGTCGCCCTCGCCCCCGGGCTGCGTGAACCTCCGCATGATGGACTCGATCTCGGAGGGCTCGGCCTCGGCGTCGATTTCGGCTTCGGGCAGCATTGGGCCGATGTCGGGCAGCGAGGTCGGCTCCGCCTCGGGCAGGGGCGGCAGCGACGCCTCGTCGATGTCGGCGCCGACTCGGGCCGCGACCTCTGCGTCCAGGAAGGCCCTACCCTCCGCTCTGGCGTCCGCGGTGGCATTGGCCCCGGCCCCGGCCTCGGCCGAGGTCCTCGTCGAGGGCTCCGGTTTCCCCCCAGCTCCCGGGGCGGGAGCCTCCTGCGGGGCGGGACCCGCGTCCCCGGCGTCCCCGCGGGCGCCGACCGCTGCCGCGGCGCTCCCCCCGGAGGCGTCGTCTGCTGCCGGCTCCTCCCCCCCGGTCGCGTCGGCCCCCGCGATCTCGCGGGCCAGCCGGAGGGGGTCGAGCAGGGAGTCACCGGCCATGGCCGCGTCGAACCCGTCGGCCGACTCGAGCTCGGGCAGAGGCTTGGGGGCGATGTCGTTCAGCTTTGTCCCACCGGCGTCGCGTGACCAGGGAAGATTATCCAGCACCGGCAAGGGCTCCTCTCCCGCGCTGGGCGAGGGCGTCGTCCCTGCTGACGGCGGCTCGCTCGGGCGAGCCGCCCCCGCCGCGGCACCCGCACGGGCCCCCCGCGCGGCCCCCACCGCTTGCTCGAGCGGACCCGGGGCGTCGGACGCCCGCCCCGCCTCGTTGCGATTCGCTGCGGTCATGGTCTCGGCAGGCTGCGCTTCCCGCGTGGCGTCAGGGTCGGCTTTGGCCTGCGTGGGGGCGCCCGGCGAGCGCTCCGTCTCGAGCGCCGGTTGATCCGGCGGGCTCACGAGGCGCTGGACGCAGGCGTGGATCTCCGTGGGCTCCGACGCGGTGGGCAAAAAACGGTCTCCCCCGAGGCCCACCACCTCGGCGGGGTTGGGGCCGGGATCGGGACCGAAGAAGACCACGGGCACCAGGGCGCCGTAGGCGGTGGATTGGACGCGCTGGGTGAGGGCTTCGGCGGCCGCGAGCCCGTCGGCGCCCGGGTAGAGCTGCACCAGCAGCAGGGACGGCTTGACGCGACCCACGGTGGCGCCGATCCGATCCGGCTCGGCGCGGATCACCTCGAAGCCTGCGTCGGTGAGCACGGACAGGAGGCGGTCGGCTTCGGCGCCGCCGCCCACCACGATGAGGGTACCCGGCATCGGAGGGAGTGTACCTTGGACTACGCCGTTCGCCCAGGGGAAGACCCGCTCCCTTAGCCTGGAGTCGACTCGAAGCGCATGCGGTTCAAAGCATGGACTGCGGATCCACGTCGATCAGGATCCGCAGGGACTTCGCCGCGCTCGCGCCGCCGCTGTGGGCCTCCTGCTTGAAGGCGTGGGCTTCGCGGGTCACCGCGTGCAGGGTGGGGCGGTGGTCGGACTTGAGCAGGATCTGCCAGCGGAACCGCCCGCGGATCCGGGCGATGGGGGCCTCCACCGGCCCCAGCACGGTCACGGCCTGCCGCCGGTCTGGCGGCAGCCGGCGCGCCGCCTGATGGCAGGCGCCCGACAGGCGGTTGGCCGTGTCCACCACCCGGGACTCGTCGGGGCCCTCGATGCGAAGCGCTACCAGGTGGCCGAAGGGGGGGTAGCCCAGCTCGCGGCGGAAGCGGGACTCGGCGGCGTAGAAAGCCTCGTAGTCGTGGCCCTGGGCGCACTCGATGGCGTGGTGCTCGGGGTTGTAGGTCTGGACCACCACGCGTCCCGGCACGCCGCCGCGGCCAGCCCGGCCCGCCACCTGGGAAAGGAGCTGGAAGGTGCGCTCGGCCGAGCGGAAGTCGGGCAGGTGCAAGGCGTGGTCCGCGTTCACCACCCCCACCAGGGTGACGCCGGGGAAGTCGTGGCCCTTGGTGACCATCTGGGTGCCCACCAGGATGTCGAGCTGCCCCGCGGCGGTGGCGTCCAGAATCTGCTGCAGGCGGTGGCCCCGGGCCGTGTCGCGATCCAGCCGCCCGATGCGGGCGTTTGGGAAGCGAGCGCGCAGCGAGTCCTCCACCCGCTCAGTGCCGAGTCCCAGGGCCCGGAGCTTGTCCCCCTCGCAGGAGGGGCAGCGCGGCGGCGGCCGACGCTGGTGACCACAGTAGTGACACAGCAGCAGATCCCGGCGCTTGTGCAGGGTCAGCGTCACGCTGCAGTCCTTGCATCGCACCGGCTCCCCGCAGTCGGTGCACAGCACGAAGGGCGCGAAGCCGCGGCGGTTGAGGAAGATGATGGCCTGCTGGCCGGCGGTCAGGGTCTCACCCAGGGCGTCGGCCAGTGGCGCGGTGAGCACGCCGTCGGGATCGAGCTGGTACTGGCGCAGGTCCACCACCTCCACGGCGGGCAGCGGCTGGGGGGTGGCCCGTCGGGGCAGGCTCAGCTTCTTGAGTCGGCCCACCTCGGCGTTGTGGAAGCTCTCGAGCGAGGGGGTGGCCGAGCCGAGCACCACCACCGCCCCCTCGCGCTGGCCGCGGACCAGGGCGAGGTTGCGGGCGTGGTAGCGCAGCCCCTCCTCCTGCTTGAAAGAGCTGTCGTGCTCCTCGTCCACCACCAGCACGCCGAGGTCGGCCACCGGCGCGAACAGCGCCGAGCGCGCCCCCACCACCAGCCGGACCTGTTGGGCCCGAACCCGGCGCCACTCGTCTTCGCGTTGGCCGGCCCCGAGCCGCGAGTGCAGCACGGCCACCCCCTCGGGGAAGCGGGCGCGGAAGCGCCCCGCGAGCTGAGGCGTGAGCGAGATCTCGGGCACCAGCACGATGGCGCCCTTCCCCGCATCCAGGGCCTCGCGGATCAGGCGCAGGTAGACCTCGGTCTTGCCCGACGACGTCACGCCGTGCAGCAAAAAGGGTTGGAACCCCCCCTCGCGCAGGGCCGCAGACAGCACCGCCAGGGTGTGGCTCTGATCCACGTTGAGCGTGGGGGGTGGGTGGGGGCGCACGGGCACGCCGGCGAAGGGATCCCGCCGGCGCTCCCGGGTCTCGAGGGTTACCAGCCCGCGCTCGACCAGCCGCTTGAGCGGCGTGCGCGGTTGCGGGTAGTGGGCCCGCAGCGCCGAGACGGGCTGAGCCTCCCCGGCCTCCTGAAGCAGCCCGAGCAGCCCCGCCTGGACCTTGGCGGTGCGCTGGAGCTTGTCGCGTTCCTCCTCCCCCATCTCGGCCAAGGCAGCGGGCACCAGGCTCGCGTACTGCTCGGTGACGACCTTCACCCGGGGCGCGAAGTCGCTGCGCACCTGCACCGCCAGCCCCCGTCGCTGCAGGTCCAGCAGGTCCCGGTGGTGCGCTCCGGAGACCCGCTTGAGCAGCGTCGCCACGTCGCGGTCCCCCCGCGCGAGCAGGTCGAGCACCCGGCGCTGGGGCGCGGACAGCTCCAGGCCCTGCACCGCCAGCAGACCGTCGGCGCGCTCCAGGGCCAGCCGCCCCTCGTCGGTGATGCCGAGGGTGCGCCGCTCCACCAGCTCCATGCCCGCCGGGTGCAGCAGCCGCAGCGCCTCGGACAGCGGCGAGACGTAGTAGCGCGCCGCGAACTCGGCCAGCCCGAGCTGGGTGGGGGTCAACAGCGGCTCGGCGTCGAGCACGTCGAGCACGTCGCGCACATCGCGCACATCGCGCACCGCCTCCTCGAGCTCGTCTTGCTCCTGCCGCCTCGCCTTCGGCTCCTTTTCCGCCTTTTCCTTTGCCTTCGCCTCCGCCTCCGCCTCCGCCTCCGCCTTCGGCGCCGCCTCCGCCTCCGTTTTC
>CAYFWA010000295.1:0-2554 GCA_964346625.1 uncultured Myxococcales bacterium | reverse complement strand
CGCCTCCGCCTCCGCCTCCGCCTCCGCCTTCGGCGCCGCCTCCGCCTCCGTTTTCGGCTCCGCCCCCGCGCTGGCCTTCGCCAGCGCCTCCGCCTCCGCCTCCGCCTTCGGCTCCGCCCCCGCGCCGGCCTTCGCCAGCGCCTCCGCCTCCGACGTTGTCTCCCTTGCTGGCCCCAGCTCCCCCACCCCCTTGGGCGGCTCCGCCTCTGCCACCACGTAGCCCGTGGCCCGGGTCCGCGAAAGCGGCACGGCCACCCGCACCCCGGGTCGCACCAGCTCCTGCAGCTCCGGCGGGACCCGGTAGGTGAGGGGGCCGAGGCGGTGACGGATCAGGCTCACGGTGACGTACTTCACGGGCCCATTGATAGCGCAGCCGCCAGCGCTGGACAAAACAAACCCAACCTACCCAACCCCTGCCGCCCCATTTGGTGGCGGTGCGCGGCTGCGCTAAGATGAGATGCTTGGAGCAGCGCCCGTGTCTCATCAGTATCTCGTGATCTCCGACCTACACCTCGCCGACGTGGAGGACCACCCCGACGGGTGGAAGTATTACAAGTCCAGCCGCTACGTGCCCGATGACGATCTCGCGGCGCTCATCCGCGGATTCGCCCGGGACGATGGGGACGATGGGGACGATGGGGACGATGGGGACGATGGGGACGATGGGGACGATGGGGATGGGGTCGAGCGCCGTGCGGCGGATCAACCGGAAGCGGCCGTGGCGGAGTCGGCGACAACGGGAGCTGGGGCGGACGCCCAGGCCGCGGCCCGCACGCTGATTCTCAACGGGGACATCTTCGACTTCGACCTGGTGACCTGCGCGCCGGACGACGCACCCTTCCGGGTGGGCGTGACCGAGCGGCGGCGCTGCCTGCGAGCCACCGAGGACCGTTCCATCTGGAAGCTCGACCGCATCCTGGCCGACCACGGGATCTTCCTGGGGGCGCTGGCTGATTTTTTGGCCGCCGGGAACCGCGTGGTGTACGTGCTGGGCAACCACGACCGGGAGTTTTACTTTTCCGGCGTGCAGCAGCGCCTGCTCGAGGCGGTCCAGCGAGCGGGCGCGGTGCGGGGCCACGATTCGGCAGGCTGGCGAATTCGGTTCGAGCCCTGGTTCTACTACGTACCGGGGGAGATCTACGCCGAGCACGGACAGCAGTACGATCACTACACGGCCTACCGCCACATCCTGCAGCCCACGGTGCGCTTCCGCCGGCGCGAGGAGATCGCCCTGCCCATGGGGAACCTGTCCAACCGCTACCTCATGACCCGCATGGGGTATTTCAACCCCCACTCCTCGGATTTCATCTTGAACCTGGTGCGGTACGTGGCCCACTGGCTGCGCTACTACGCCTTTTCGCGCCGGAGCCTGGTGTTCCCGTGGTTTTTCGGATCGCTGGCGGTGATGTCGCGGCTGCTTCGCATCAAGGAGAAGCAGCTCCGCCGGCCCAAGGGCTACGAGGAGCGGATGCAGGCCATGGCCGACCGGTACGATCTGGCCGCGGATCAGCTCGAGCAGCTCCGGCGGCTGCAGTTTCGGCCCATCACCTACCGCGTGTTCCGGATGCTGCGCGAGTTCTGGATCGATCGCCTGACCCTGGTGGTGGCGATGATCCTGGGCACGGTGGTGCTCGCCCTGGTCTCCATCCCGCTGTGGATCAAGCTGATGGTGCCGCTTTCCACCTTCCCGCTCATCTACCTGCTGTACGAGCAGCTCGCCCGCGGCGAAGACATCTTCAGCGTCGAACGCGACATCCCATGGCGGGCGGCCCGGATCGGTCGGCTCTTGCGCGTGCCGGTGATCACCTTCGGCCACACCCACGTGCCCCGCCTGCTGCCCCTCAGCGATCGGCTCACCTTCGTGGACACCGGCACCTGGGCCCCCATGATCGGCTGGATGGGAAACGGCGGCCTCCCCGAAGGGTACCGCAACTACCTGCGGGTCCGCGTCGGCCCGGGCGAGCCCCAGGTGTCCATCCGGAGCTGGCCCCTGCCCGCCGAAGAGCGCCGCCCGGATGCGCAGCGCCCGCCGGAGGCGTAGCGCCTGTCAGGCTCGTAGCGCCTGCCGGAGCGTCCGCTGCGGCGCTGTTTGCACGGGACAAGACAGCGCCCCATCGCCGGACCTCAGTGCGAGGTTCGCCGCAGTGACGCCGAATCGGGCGCCGTGGGGGGGTGCGGCGGCATCTCAACGGCGTCACTGAGTTTGAGTGGGCGAGAACAGACGCCGCCTCGGGCGCCGAGGCGCAATGCTGTCAAGAAGCGAACAGTCCGAATACATTGACGTATTCAACCGACGAGCGACGCAGACAGAATTGACAGAATTGATGGATCGGCGGCCGAATGCCGAAGTTATTCTTGCGCGAGCCCTTATTCTTGCGCGAGCCCTACGGTTGCAGTGCCGCGGTGCGGCGCGATATGCTGGTGGGGATCGGATTGAAGTCGGACCCGAGGCAGGGACCATCGCGAACGGCAGCGCCAGTCGTGGAGGCGCGGAGGCTGCGGTGGTTGGAAAGACGGCGGGAGCGCGGTGGTTGGAGAGACGGCGGGAGCGCGG
>CAYFWA010000294.1:0-7883 GCA_964346625.1 uncultured Myxococcales bacterium | reverse complement strand
TGCGCGCCGGGATGGATCGGCGGCCGAATGCCGAAGTTATTCTTGGACGAGCCCTGAGTGGACGAAGCATGGGCTGCACAAATACCAGCCGGGAAAGCGCGTGTACGTGCGCTTCGATTCCAGCAGTCCCCACAATCCCCACAATCCCACTCTGGTGTCCATGGACGCGGCGCAGATGCAGCAGGTGAGCTCCTGAGCGAACCGCGCGCGTCGGGTGGCCTCAACGGGGAGGGGGAGGGTCGCGGCGGATGAGCTGCTCGTAATCGACCCGCAGGCCCTTGCGCATCAGGGGGCCGTGGGTCGCGAGGGCCGCGCGGAGGGCCTTTTGGGCCTCTGCTTTGCGGCCGAGGTGGTGCAGGGCGGCGGCGGTGATCAGCCTGACGAGCACGCCCTGGTCCTGGTCCGGACGCCCGAATCGCCGGGTCCAGCGCAGCACCTGCCCTGGAAAGTCCGCCAGCCCGCCGCGCATCACGAGGTAGACGATGCCGTTGGGCGACTCCAGATCCTCGATCGCTCGTGCAAGCTCCGTCCCTACTTTTCGCAGGGCGGCCTGGACATCACCGCGCCCGGCTTGCTTGCGGGCCGCGGCGATGCCCATCCAGCTCATGGCGCGAAAGGGGCGGTTGAAGAAGGTGGAGCGGGCCGCGGCCTGCCGCAGCTCCTCCTCGAACTGGGCGATGGCCGGCTCCTCCTTGCCCAGGGCGAGCAGCGCGAAGCCCTTGAGGGCGTGGGCGCCCACCTCCATGTGCGCCGTGGCCATCAGGTCGGCGTCCTGCTCCCGTAGGCGGAACTGGCGATCCTGGGCGGCGACGGCCACCTCCACCGCCTCCAGCGCGTCGCGGTAGCGCCCGCGCTCCAGCCGGAGCTTGGCCAGGTTGAAGTGCACGCGGCCGTTGCGCGGCAGGAGCCGGGCCATCTGGCGGAGCACCTCCTCGGCCTGGGCTTTCTCGCCCTCGCTGTCGAGCACGAGATAGCGGTAGATCGCTGCCTGCTCGGGGCGCGAGACGCCCTTCACGATGGCGTCCAGGTAGCGCCGGGCCGCGGCGAGATCGTAGCGGAAGATGGAGGTGATACACAGCAGCCGCGCCGCCGCCAGGCGGCGCTCCGGGTCGTTTTTCCACAGCGGGCGCACCAGCGCCTCGATCTCCCTCAGCAGGCGCGTATCGAAGCTCGCCTGGTAGCGATAAAGCAGCGTCCCGGCCAGCTCCAGGGTCACCCGGGCCCAGTCGGGATCGGCACGGTGGGCCGCGCGCAGGGCCGCGAGGGCGGCCGCGAAGTTGGTGGGGTTGTAGCCGCCCCGCCGCAGTGCCAGGGCCTTGGTGTATTTCTTGCGTGCCTCCTCGCTGTCGGACTCCTGCTCGATGAGCAGCTTGACGCGCTCGAGGCCGAGGGTGGCGGCCAGCCGCCGACGGCTCTGTCGATCGAGGCGCTGCGGCAAGCGCAGCTTGGCCAGCAGGGCTCCGTCCCGCACGCGGATCACCCGCACCCGCAGCCCCTCGGCGGTGCAGCGTCCCGCCAGCGCCAGCGCCGCCCCCACCTTGCGGCCCAGCCGGCGGGCGAGGCCGCTGCGGGAGCCGCCCGTGCGCCGCAGGCCGCGGTAGGCCTCGTCCACCTCGTCCTGGAGTACGAGCAACCCCGGGACCCGGGCCAGGCTCGACTCGTGCAGCGCCGTGACGAGGTCGGTGGCGCCGGAATCGCAGTGGGGCGGGACGACGGCGATGGTGATCGCGTCGGCCGCAGCCGGGCGAGGGGACGGCCGGTGGCGCGGCTTTGGCCCGGGCCGGGCCGGTGGGGGGGCCTTGGCCTCTCGCTCGGACGCCGGGTTGGCGTCGAACAGATCCATGGACCAGGCCACGCCGACCGCAGCCACCACCGCCCCCACCGCTACCGAGAGCCCGGCCGCTCGCCAGCGGGATCCGGCCAGCAGGCGACCCGCTTCGCGAGGGGGGCCTTCGGCTGCGGGCGGCGCAGCGATCGGCGGCTCCCTTGTGGAGGGGGCCGGCGCGGCGTCGCCGGCGCTGGGCGTCTCGCCGGGAGCGCTGCCGAGGCTGGCGGCATGGGCGTGCTCGCTGTCGTTGTCGTCGTCGCTCGCGTGGTCTGCGTGGTCCGCGTCGCTCGCGTGGTCTGCGTGGTCCGCGTCGTTTGCGTGGTCCGCGTGGTCCGCGTGGTCCGCGTCGCTCGCGTGGTCTGCGTGGTCCGCGTCGCTTGCGTGGTCCGCGTCGCTTGCGTGGTCCGCGTCGCTTGCGTGGTCTGCGTCGCTTGCGTGGTCCGCGTGGTCCGCGTCGCTCGCGTCGTCTTCGTTCGGTTCGCCCGGTCTGCTCGCGAGGGTGGCGGCGTGGGCGTCGTCGCCGCCGTCACCCTCGTGCCCCTCACCGGGCGTGCTCGCCGCGGTGGGGGCGATGGCCGCGGCCGCGGCCGTGGCCGCCTGGGGGCTCGTCTCGGCCGCGGGGGATGCGGCAGCCGTCGACGCGGTTGCTCCCAGCAGATCGCCTGCGGGGACCTCCAGCGCCGGCGCCAGGGCCGCCCAGGCGGCGTGGACGTCGGGGTAGCGCGCCTGCGGCTCCACGGCGAGCAGCCGGGACAGCGCGGCCTCGAGCGGCGCGGAGAGCCCCGGTCGCGCCGACTCCAGTTGGGGGCGGGGCCCGTAGCAGATGGCGTGCACCACCTCGGCCAGGCTCGTCCCGGGGAAGGCCAGCTCGCCGGTGAGACACTCGTAGAGGATGGCCCCCAGCCCGAACAGGTCGGCCCGCGCGTCCACGTTGGCGGCGCCGCGGGCCTGCTCCGGGGCCATGTAGTGGGCCGTGCCCAGCACCGCCCGATCGGCGGTGAGCGCGGTGTCCTCCTCGCGCATCTTGGAGATGCCGAAGTCGAGGACCTTCACCACCTGCTCGCCGCCATAGCGGTGCAAATACACGTTCTGGGGCTTGAGATCCCGGTGGACCACCCCCGCGGCGTGGGCCGTGGCCAGCGCCGCGCAGATCTGGCGCGCCACGGGCCCGAGCTCCGCCACGGACAGCGGCCCGGCGCGCTGCAGCCGAGCCCCGAGGTCCTCCCCCTGCAGGAGCTCCATCACGATGTACGGGGTGCCATCGTCCAGGCGGTCGTAGTCGATCACCTCCACGATGTTCGGATGGGCGAGCCCCGACGCGATCTGGGCCTCGCGCTCGAACCGCTTGAGCAGCTCGGGGCTGGCCTGCTCCAGCCGCGACAGGAACTTCACCGCGAAGCGGCGTGGCAGGCTCAGGTGCTGGGCGGCGTGCAGGGTGCCCATGCCGCCGCGTCCCAGCAGCCCTTCCACCCGGTAGGTGCGCTTGAGCTCGAGGCCGGTGAACGCGTCCATGGGCCAGCACTTTACAACCAACGGCGGAGCCGAGCAAAACGCCAGGTCTGGGCCATCCTGGGGGCGCGAGCGCTCACGGGCAGGTCAGGCTGATGGTGTACTCCCCGGACGGGGGCAGGCCGAGGGACAGGTAATCCAGCTCCACCACGAGGAAGTAGGTCCAGCCGGCGTTGACGTTGAAGCTCGCCGAGTCGTCTCCCGTGGCCTCCCCGGCGCTCACGCAGAGCTGCTCGTTGCAGGCGCCCTCGAGCACGTACAGGTCCAGGTTGGCGCCGAAGATCGGATCGTCGCTCGTCACGTCCAACAACGCGGAGGCCACGCCCGAGTTGCCGGGGGTGAAGCTGTAGATGTGGTCTCCGCTGGTGGCGTCCCGGGTGCCGCAGGCGTAGAAGTCGGCGTGGTTGGCGGCGAACAGGAGGTTGCCGCTCTCGCTGCCCCCGCAGTTGATGGTGCCCGTGGCGCTGCAGGTACTCTCCCACTGGCAGGAGCCCGAGCAGCCGTCGCCGCCGGTGGTGTTACCGTCGTCGCACTGCTCGGAGCCCTCCACCACGCCGTTGCCACAGTCCGCCGAGGCCGAGCAGCCGGACTCGTCGAAGGTGCAGTCGGAGCGGCACGACAGGGTTCCGCCCACGTAGCCCAGAGACCCGCAGTCCGCGCCGCCCAAATCGGCGCCGTCGCAGTCCTCGCCGGTCTCCTGGGTGTCGTTGCCGCACTGGTTGGCAGTGCAGCTCGCCGTGTCGAAGGTGCAGCCCGCGGTGCAGGCCAGGGTGCCGCCGGTGAAGCCCCCGGGCACGGTGGTGCAGTCCTGGCCGTCGAGGTTGGCGCCGTCGCACTCCTCGCCGGAGTCGATGCTGCCGTTGCCGCAGGGATCCCCCTCGCACTGGCTCACGTCGTACTGGCAGGTGGGGGCGCAAGTGAGCACCCCGCCGTTGAACCCCAGGGAAAAGCACGTGGCGCCGCCCAGGTTGTCGCCGTCGCAGTCCTCGCCCACGTCCACCACGTCGTTGCCGCAGTCGTTGCTGCACTCGGAGGGCTGGCCGCTGCAGGCCCAGCCGTCCTCGATGCTGCAGCTCGCGTCGCAGCCGTCACCCGGCTGCGTGTTGCCGTCGTCGCACTGCTCGCCGGACTCGATGAGCCCGTTGCCGCAACCCACCGCGGTGCACCCGCTGGTATCCAGGGTACACTCCTCGGTGCAGGCCAGCGCCCCGCCGTCGAAGCCCAGGCTCACGCACGACGCGCCGTTGAGGTTGAGCCCGTCGCACTCCTCGTTCGCGTCGATGAGCAGGTTGCCGCAGGTGGAGTCGGCGCAGCCCGAGGTGTCGAAGCCGCAGGAGCTGTTGCAGGCCAGGGTGCCGCCGCCGAAGCCCAGGGTTTCGCAGCTCTTGCCGTCCAGCGCGCTGCCGTCGCAGGACTCCCCGCTGTCCACGACCCCGTCCCCACAGTAGGACTCGTCCGGCGGAGTGCCCGAGGCGCAGTCGGCGAGCAGGCCGGCGGTGAGCAGGGTGGCGAAAAACGTTGCCAGAACCACTGGTGAGGTGACGCGCAGCATGGACATCTCCCGATGCGCGGGATCTTAACACAAAGTCATCGCGGCTACAGCAGCGATGAGCCCCCCCTCACGGGATCGGCCTACAGTCACAGGGCCAGGCGGCGGTACACGGCGGCGGCAGCAGCGATGAGCCCCCCCTCACGGGATCGGCCCACGGTCACAGGGCCAGGCGGCGGTACTCGGCGGCGGCCGTGAAGTCGGGATCGAGCTCGCCGTCGGTAGACACGATGCGGGCCAGCTCGCCCCAGCACTCGTGCAGATACAGGTACTGGATGCGGTGCACGGTCTGGCCGCCGGGCAGCGAGGTGGTGAGCTCCACCTGGATCCGCAGGGTGTTTTCCAGCGAGAGGTAGGGCAGCTCCACGGTGCCGCGCTGGTCCACCGAGATCCGGTAGGTGTCGGTGGAGGCGAAGGGCTGGCCGTCGAAGGTGGCGTCGGTGATCTGGGACACCTTGGTCCAGCCCATGCCCTGGGTCATCGGGAAGCGGATCAGGGGCACGGGCTCGTCGTAGATTGCCAGGGTGCGATCCGGGTCGGGGGAGGCGTAGCCCAGCAGCCACACGGCGCCGTCGGCCACCCGGTACACGCCCAGGGTGTCTCCGCTCGGAGCCAGGGGAGAGGCGTAGTGGGCGCTGGCGAAGTGGGACTCGTACCAGGTTCCCACCACGGTGCGCAGCGACACGGACCAGGCCTGCCCGCCCTCGTCGGAGAAATCCCAGCTCCGGCCCCCCTGGCCGTCGTCGTAGCCGCCGGGGTTCACCGTGACCGTGGTGCCGGGGGCGTTGACCAGGTAGGACACCGACAGCCCCGCCACCATGGGCAGCTCCTCGGCCGTGATCACCCCGTCGTTGTCCCCCTGGCACGCAGGGATGGCGTCGGGCGTGACCTCGGCATCTGCCGGCACGCCCCCGTCGGGGCCCACCACGCCGGGATCGGAGCAGGCGGGAAGCCCTACGCATCCGATGACAATCCCTACGCATCCCATGACCAGGGCAATCAGCAGGGCGTAGACACGCGAGGGCGTCGGCGCCGGCGCCGGCGCCGGCGCCGGCTTGCGTTGCCCCGAGGGCTGTGAGCACCGCGGCATACGAGTACGAGGAAGCGACATCGAGGAAAATCCTAGCACAATCGGGTCTCGCTTGGCGTGCCTCGTGTGATCGACCTTCTGCGGGGGGGGCAATCATGCTCACAGCCGGAAGCCCAGCAGGGTGTGCAGCGTCACCGCGGGCCTGGCCGGCAACCGCAGCGCCACGTTGTCCAAGCCGGGCAGGGGGACGAGGGTCCCCAGGCCGAGCTGCACCACGAAGCTCTCGTCCAACTCGTAGGTGGCGCCCAAGTCGAACTCCACGCCCAGGGGGCGCTCGCCGCCGGGCGGGGTGGCCGCGGCCAGGGCCATCGAGGTGATCACCACCGCCTCCACCGACAGGCCCCAGTCGCTGCGCCAGCGCACCCAGGGGCGGACGTACAGCGCGTCGGTGACCGTGCCGATGATCCGGCGAAACAGGATGAGGTCCACGTGGTAGTTCGGGTGGAAGCGGAAGTTATCCACCCGGGCGTCCTGGGGCAGCCGGAACTGGGGCCCGTCCAGATCCCCCGGCAGGGCCTGCGTCTGGGTGAGGGGCGAGCGCACGCCGAAGCCGGGGGCCGGGTCCCCCGAGGCGACGCCCAGCTCGAGGCCCAAAGACCAGCCCGACGGCCGGTGGCGCCAGGCCCCCTGGAGCACGCCGCCCCACTGCAGCGACTCCACCGGCGTGGCGAAGCTCACGCCGGGATCCAGGCTGGCGTCCCCCACGCGGCCCCACAGCAGCGCGGCCTCCAGCTCCAGGCGAAACCCGCCGTGGATCACCCGGAACCACAGGTCCGCGGTGACGGTCCGGGCGTCGCGCTCCACGAAGCTCTCGGGCCCGTAGCGATCCTCGAGCCCGCCGGGGGCGTAGTAGTGCGGCACGTCGCGCTGCTGCCAGCGGTAGGCGGCCACCAGGCCGTAGTTCACCGAGGCCACCCTGGCCCGCAGCCGGCGGCGGATCCCGGCCGGGCTGTGCCAGCGGGCGAAGCCGAAGGCGAAGGTCTTCACGTCGTCGTGGCGCGAGATGTTGAAGGGCTGATCGTCGGGCAGCCAGTTTTCCGAGGTGGGGCCGCTGGCGCTCCACTCGAAGGCCAGCAGCCACAGGTGCCCGGCCAGGCTGGTGGCGAAGGTGATCCGGTCCGCCGCGTCGCTGCGGTCCTGATCCAGGCCCCGGCCGGCGTTGATGAAAAAGCCCGTGCCCCAGTTGATGAGCGCCCCCTGGCGTCCCACCGACAGCAGGCCGAAGGGCAGCAGCACCTCGCCCCAGACCCGCTTCACCGTCACGGCGTCGGACCAGGCGTTCTGTCCCGCCGATGGAGAGCGCTGCCCCAGGGTGGAGGCGCTCATGGGCGTGAGCCGGTCGCGGGGCAGCCCGGCGGGCGTGGAGCCCAGCACCACGTTGTCGAGCAGGTCGACCTGAGCCATCACCCGCACGCTGCGGGTGATCTGCCAGCTCGGCTCCAGCCGCAGCCGCAAGTTGGCGCTCTCGAGCCACTGGCTGCGGGGATCGTCGGCCGGCAGGGGAAACAGGTACTCCCCGCTGGGCGTCGGCCCGCGGTCGAGGTCCATGTTGTAAAAGACGTCCCCCCGCATGCGCAGGTAGCCCTGCAGGGCGAAGGTCTTGTCCGGGCGGCGGGGGGCGGCCTCGACCCCCGGGCTCGGCGGCGCGAGCTGGGCCCGGGCCGCGGGCGCGCCCGCGAGCCCGGCGATTGCCAGCAGCATCACCTGCGTCAGTCGCGCCACCCGCGCGATGGCGCGGGCCGCGACCCCCGACGCGGACCGTCGATGGGTGGGGGGCGGCGGCAGCGCGCTCATGGCCGGTCCTCCCGCGGGCGCGGCGCATCCCGGGCGGGTGGCGCCGCGTCCCCAACGTCGGAACCGGTTCCGGTTCCGGTTCCGGTTCCGGTTCCGGTTCCGGTTCCGGTTCC
>CAYFWA010000293.1:5612-7892 GCA_964346625.1 uncultured Myxococcales bacterium | reverse complement strand
GGGGAGGCCGGGGAGGCCGGGGAGGCCGGGGAGGCCGGGGAGGCCGGGGAGGCCGAAGTCGCGGGGCGCCGCGGCAGGCGCAGCTCGGCGCGGCAGCCGCCCTCGGGCCGGTTTTCCAGGGTGACCGCGCCGCCGTGCTGCGCCGCGATGGCCCGGGCGATCACCAGGCCCAGGCCGCTGCCCGCGGCCTTGGTGGTGGCCCCCGGGCGAAAGAGCCGCTCGGCCAGCTCCGGGGCGATCCCGGGTCCGGTGTCGTCGATCACGAAGCAAACGGTGCCCACCGCCGCGCCAGCGCCTTTTTGGGCGCTGGCACCGGCGGTACCGGCGGTGCCGGCACCGGCGGCACCGGCGGCACCGGCGGCACCGGCGGCACCGGCGGCACCGGCGGCACCGACGGCACCGGCGGCGCCGCCGCTGGCTGCGCTGCCGTCGCTGTCGAGCCCACCGGTTGCCGCAGCGTCTGTGGCGATGCCTGGCCCGTGCACGGTGCGCACCCGCACCGTGCCGCCAGCCGGGGTGGCGTCCAGGGCGTTTTGCAGCAGGTTCACCAGCACCTGCTTGACCTTGCGGGGGTCGCATTGAAGCGGCAGGGCGTCGCCGGGATCGGCCCGCAGCGCCACGTCGCGCTGGTGGGCCAGCCCCTCGTGCATCTGGACCACGTCGGCCAGCAGGCTCGCCGGGTGCACCTGCCGCACCGCCAGCCCGCTCACCGGGCGCGAGAAGTTCAAAAACTCGTCCAGGGTCTTGCCCATGCGCTTGACCTCGGCGTCGAGCACGGCCATCTGCTCGGCCTCCTTGCTGCCCGTGGGCAGGCGGCGGGCGATGAGGCCCGACAGGCCCTGGATGGAGGCCAGGGGGTTTTTCAGCTCGTGGGCGATCTCGCCCGACAGCGTCATCAGGTCGTGGTTTTGCTGCTGCGTGGCCTCGAGCAGCTCCTGGCGGGCCTCGGCCGCGGCCCGGGCGCCCCGGCGCACGGCCCGGCGCAAGAAGATCGCGATGGCGCCGCCGAGGATCATCCCGAGGGTGATCACCGCGGCCTGGGTGTAGGTGTACACGGGGTTGGGGCCGAACTCCACGCCCGGGCCCCAGAAGGCGGGCTTGAGATCGGGCAGCCAGCCGTGGACCGCGGCCGCGGAAAACAGCCAGACCACCGACAGGGGAAACAGCATGAAGTAGACGAACACCCGGCGGTGGCCGATCACCATGGCGGGCAGCACCACCATGGGGATCATGATCACGAGAAACGGGCTCTCGGCCCCGCCGGTGATGGCGATGAGCGTGGCCTGCATGACGACCACGAGCGACAGCAGATACGGCACGTGGCGCGGCTCCAACGTGAGGTCGCGCAGCCACAGATAGTCCCGGATGATGACCAGCAACCCCAGGGCCCCCACGCCAGCCACCAGGTACAGCCGCCAGGGGTCGGGATCCAGGGCGACCACCAGCAGGGCAAGCCCCAGGATCACCGGGAAGATCACGATCCGCAGCCGCGCGATGCGCCAGCCCGCCCGGGCGATCTCGGTCCAGGTCAGCGCGTCGACCTGGGCATCGGACAGGCGCAGCGCAGTGGAGGCGGCGCGCGCGGCGGGAGCGGCGTGCGCGGCGGGAGCGGCGTGCGCGGCGCGCGCGGCGGAAGCAGGGGGAGCGGGGGGAGCAGCGGGAGCGGCCGGGGGGATCTTGGTGTCACCGGGCATGGTGCCCTCCCTTGTAAAGAAAACCGACAGGCCTGTCGATTCTCCTTACAGTCGCTGGCAACCGCTCGCGGCGGGATCGCAGCCGCCGAGCGGCGTCGCCAAGGCCTAAGACATGCTCTTTCAATGCGTTGCAGGGTTTCATGGCTCCTCGGGTCCGCTGGCGCGGGGCTCCTTTTGTGCGAATCGTGTGCCAGGTCTAACTGCCGAGCGGATGGCACATCGGTTGCACAGGCGACCCGGAGCCGGCCGCCAATGCGGTCCCACCGGTACTCACCGGTACCCGCCGGCATCTTCCGGTGCAGGGAGGCAGAGGCATGAACCGAACGCCATCTCCCCGATCGAGGCAAGCGACGCAACCGAGGACGGAACCGAGGCAGCCCATGCAACCGACACATTTCCACCACCCGCTGAGCCGGGTCCTGTCGGCGATCCAGACCCTGCGCGACCTCTGGTCCCTTGGGTGGTCCCTGGGGACTGGCTGGCTGCGCTGGACGATCCAGACGCTGCGGTGGCTTCGCGCCGTGGGGTCCATCGCCGCGCCCTGCGGGAGCCGGGCGTGGCCGACGCGGAGTCGGGCGTGGCCGAC
>CAYFWA010000293.1:240-5512 GCA_964346625.1 uncultured Myxococcales bacterium | reverse complement strand
GCGGAGCCGGGCGTGGCCGACGCGGAGCCGGGCGTGGCCGACGCGGAGCCGGGCGTGGCCGACGCGGAGCCGGGCGGTGACGCCCCGGTCCCCGTCACGCCGCAGGCGGGCAGGGGCCGGGCTGGCCCTGGCGGCCGGTCTCATCCTGGGGGTGGGGGCCGCGGCGCTGCTCGGGCTCTCGGCGCCGGCGGCGGCCGAGACCGTGGCGCTGAGCCAGGAGCAGGCCGTGGGCCGGGCGGTGAAGCGTCACCCGTCGGTGCAGGCCTCGCGGCACGGGGCCACGGCCGC
The DNA here is from genome assembly GCA_964346625.1 of uncultured Myxococcales bacterium. Taxonomy (GTDB): domain Bacteria; phylum Myxococcota_A; class Polyangia; order HGW-17; family JAJRWW01; genus CAYFWA01. The sequence continues at coordinate 5,224 of CAYFWA010000293.1, read as the reverse complement.
CGAGTCCAAGGTGGATCAGGCCCGCACCGGCTGGTTTCCGCGGATCAAGCTCGAGGGGGGCTACCAGTACGTGGGCCCGCAGCAGCGGTTGAAGATCACCCAGGAGGTGGATCTGATGCCCGAGCCCATCGTCATCAAGCGGGACATTGGCTCGGTGCACAACGCCTCGGTGGGCCTCACCGTGGCCTGGCGGGCCTACGACTTCGGTGCGCGCACCGCCCTGGCCGACGCGGCCCGGGCGGCGGCGCAGGCGGCGCGGGCCGAGGGCGACGAGCGGGCCGCCGAGGTGGCCTACGCCACCCGCGCCGCCTACCTGGCGGCGCTGTTTTTCCAGGAGCTGGCCACGGTGACCCGGCGCGCCCTCGAGGTGGCCGAAAAGGAGCACGAGGAGCAGCGCGTCAAAAAGAAAGCCGGCGTGGGCAGCGAGCTGGGCGTGGCGCGCATCGAGACCCGGGTGGCCGAGCTGCAGGCGCGGCTCACCCGCGCGCGGCAGGAGCGGGCGCGGGCCCTGGTCACGTTGCGGCTGCTGCTCGGGCTCGAAAAGAGCACCGAGCTGCGGCTCACCGACTCGCTCGCGCGGCTGGCCCGCGCTGCAGGGAGCCCGGGCGCTCGCGCCGCAGGTTCCGGGGGCGCTCGCGCCGCAAGGTCCGGGGGCGCTCGCGCCGCAGGTTCCGGGGGCGCTCGCGCTGGGGGGTCCGGGGGCGCTCGCGCCGCAGGTTCCGGGGGCGCTCGCGCCGCAGGTTCCGGGGGCGCTCGCGCCGTAGGTTCCGGGGGCGCTCGCGTCGCAAGGGCCGGGGGCGCTCGCGCTGGGGGGTCCGGGGGCGCTCGCGCCGCAAGGGCCGGGGGCGCCCTCGCCCCGGGCGATCCGCGTGAGAAGCACCCCACCCGGCGGCGGCTCGACGCCCTCAAGCGCGCCACCGAGGCGCGGCTCTCGGAAAAGTGGCGGTCCTACTGGCCCACCCTCGATGTGGTGGGCAACGTCCGCTACCAGTACCCCAAGAACTACTTCGAGATCGAGGGGGGCCTCTTTTACATGGCCGGCATCCGGCTCACCTGGAACGTGTTCGACGGGGACCTTTTGCGGCGCCAGCGCGCCGAGCTGCGCGCCAAGGTGCGGCAGGTGAAGTCGCTGCGTCAGGCCGCCGACGAGGACGTGCGCCGCAAGCTCGCCGACGCGGCGGCCAAGCGGCGGATCGCGGCGGCCTCGGCCGCGGCGGCGCGCCGCACCCGGCGCGCCGCCCAGGTGTATCTCAAGGCCGCCCGGGTGTCGCGCAAGGCGGGCACGGGCACGGCCCTCGAGGTGCGCAAGGCCGAGGAGAAGCGGGACCAGGCCCAGCTCGCCGAGGTGAAGGCCTGGTTCGAAAGCGCCCTGGCGTGGGCCGAGCAGCTCCGTGCCCAGGGCGTGGCCCGCACAGGGAGCGACCGATGAAAAAAGCCATCCCCATCTTCGTGGTGCTCGTCACCGGGTTGTCGATCCTGCTCTATCTGCGGCTGCGCGAGCAGCGCCGCGAGGCCGAGCGCCCCTCGGGGGGCTCGGCCACGGTGGAGGGCACCGAGGTGGACGTGGTGGCTCGGATGCCCGCGCGCATCCAGGCCATCGAGGTCCGCGAGGGGCAGGCCGTGTCCAAGGGGCAGGTGGTGGTGAGCCTGCAGTGCGACGAGCAGCGCGCCCTGCTCGCCCAGGCCGAGGCGGCCCTGCAGGGCGCCCGGGTGGCCGCCGACGCGGCCCGCACCCAGCAGAAGCTCAGCCGGGTGGGGGAAAAGGGCGCCAAGACCCAGGTCTGGATGGCCTACGCCGCGGCCCGGGCCGCCGAGGCGCAAAAGAAGGCCCTCGCGGTGCAGCGCGGGGTGGCCTACCGCACCACCCGGCGCCTCGAGAAGGTCCACGAGGCCGGCGCCATCTCGGACCAGCAGCTCGACCAGACCCAGAGCCAGGTAAAGGGGCTGGATCGGCAGCTCAAGGCGTTGCGGGCCAACATCGACGCGGCCCAGGCCCGCGCCCTGAGCGCCACCACCGCCAAGCGCGCGGCCCAGGTGCGCGTGGAGCTTTCGCTTTTGCAGCGAAAGGGCGCCCAGATCAAGATCCGGTCGGCCCAGGCCGCGGTGGACCGCGCCCGCGTGGCCGTGGGCGAGTGCACCCTGCGGGCCCCGCGCGCCGGCTACGTGCTGCGGCGCAACTTCGAGCCCGGCGAGGTGGTGCTGCCCGGCTCGCGGGTGCTCACCCTGGTGGACACCCGGCAGGTGAAGGCCACCTTCTATCTGCCCAACGACGAGCTGGCCGCGGCCAAGCCGGGCCGGGCGGTGAAGGTCGAGGCCGACGCCTACTCGGAGCGCACCTTCGAAGGCGAGATCCGCTGGGTGGCCGCCGAGGCCGAGTTCACCCCCCGCAACGTCCAGACCCGCGAGGATCGCGATCGCCTGGTCTACGCGGTGGAGGTGTCCATCCCGAACCCCAAGGGGCTGCTTCGCCCCGGCATGCCGGTGGAGATCACCATCCCCGGCACCGGAGGCGCGCGCTGATGGCCCCTGCCACCCGCCCCGCGTCGGGCCCCGATCCGGCCGCCCGCCCCGCGTCGGACCCCGATCCGGCCGCCCGCCCCGCGTCGGACCCCGATCCGGCCGTCCGCTCCAAGGAGGCCGCCCCTGCCGCGCGGCATGCCGAGGACGCGCTCGGCGAGACCGTGCTCGAGGGCCGCGACCTGCACAAGTCCTTCGGCGCCGTGGAGGCCGTGCGGGGCCTGTCGCTCGGCATCCCCGCCGGGCAGCTCTACGGGCTGGTGGGCCCCGACGGCGCGGGCAAGACCACCACCATCCGGATGCTCACCGGGCTCATGTCCCCCGACGCCGGGCAGGCGCGGGTGCTCGGCCGCCCGGCCCAGGGCCGCGGCGCCGCCCGGGAGGCGGTGGGCTACATGCCCCAGCAATACAGCCTCTACGGCGACCTGAGCGTGCACGAGAACCTGCGCTTTTTCGGCCGGCTGTTCGGCCTGCGGCGCGCAGATTTTCGCAAGCGGGAAAAGCGGCTTTTGCACATCACGCGGCTCACGCGGTTTTCCCACCGCCGCGCCGACGCGCTTTCGGGCGGGATGTACAAAAAGCTCGCCCTGGCCTGCGCGCTTTTGCACCGGCCGCGGGTGCTGGTGCTCGACGAGCCCACCAACGGCGTGGATCCGGTGAGCCGAAGAGAGCTGTGGGACCTGCTCTACGAGTTCGTGGCCGAGGGCATGGCGGTGCTGCTTTCCACGCCCTACATGGACGAGGCCGCCCGCTGCCACCGCGTGGGGCTCATCCACCAGGGGCGGCTGCTCACCGAGGACGCCCCGGGCGCCCTCGCCGAGCAGTTCGCCCACCGGGCCTACCGCGTCTCGGGCCCGGACCGGCGCGCCCTGGAGCTGGCCGTGGAGCGGCGGCCCGAGGTGATGGGGCTCACTCCCCACGGCGCCTCGCTGCGCCTGGTGGTGCGCGGCGACGCCGCCGAGGGCTTCGTCGCCTGGGTGAAGCAGGCCGAGGCGGTGGAGGCCATCGACCCGGTGTCGCCGGACTTCGAGGACGTGTTCCTGGCGCTGCTGGCCGGCTCGGGCGAGGGCGAGGGCGAGGGCGAGGACCCGGAGGGCGGCGGCGGACGGGAGCAAGACGCGGGAGGCGACCGGCAGGGCGGTGACGGGGCCGCCGGCGGACGGGAGCAAGACGCGGGAGGCGACCGGCAGGGCGGCGAAGGGGCCGCCGGCGCCGCGGGCGGAGACCGTGGCGATGAAACTGGAGTCGACCCCGATGCGGGTGACGACCTCCGGGCCGGGAGGACGCCATGAGCGCCGCCGCGGATCACGACCCCACGGCGGGGGCGTCCCCGGAGCAGGCCGCCCAGGCCCTCGCGACCGACACGCCGCCACCGGCGGAGCGCGCGGGCGACACGCCGTCGCCGGCGGAGCGCGCGGGCGACACGCCGCCGCCGGCGGAGCGCGTGGCCGACACGCCGCCGCCGGCGGAGCGCGCGGGCGAGCCCATCATCTACGTGGACGGGCTCACCCGCCGCTTCGGCGACTTCACCGCGGTGGACCGGGTGTCCTTTCAGGTGTCCCCGGGCGAGATCTTCGGCTACCTCGGGGCCAACGGCGCGGGCAAGACCACCACCATCCGGATGCTGTGCGGGCTGCTTTCGCCCTCGGACGGCCAGGCCACGGTGGCCGGGCAGGACGTGGCCCGCAGCCCGGGCCGGGTCAAGCGCGCCATCGGCTACATGTCCCAGAGGTTCTCGCTGTATCAGGACCTCACGGTGGAGGAGAACCTGCGCTTTTTCTCGGGCGCCTACCGCCTGCGGGGCCGCCGGCGCCGCGAGCGCATCGAGGCGGCCCTGGAGCTGGCCGGCCTGCAGGGGCAGCGCGGCCAGCTCACCCGTAACCTGCCCGGCGGCATCCGGCAGCGGCTGGCGCTGGCCTCGGCGCTCTTGCACGAGCCCCGGGTGCTGTATCTGGACGAGCCCACCGCCGGGGTGGACCCGGTGTCGCGCCGCGCCTTCTGGCGGGTGATCCGGCAGCTCGCCGCCGAGGGCACCACCCTGTTCGTCACCACCCACCACCTGGACGAGGCCGAGTACTGCGATCGGGTGGGGCTCATGGTGGACGGCCGCCTGGTGGCCCTCGACACGCCGGCCGGGCTCAAGGAGCGCCACGTGCCGGGCCGCATCCACGCGGTGAGCGGCCCCACGGCCCGCGATCTGAGCCAGGCGCTGCAGGGGCGCGTCGAGGTGCTGGCCATCAAGCCCTTCGGCGCCCGGGTCCACGTGCGCGCCACCGGAGCGCTGGCCGACGAGCAGGGCCTCGCCGATCTCCTGTCGGAAAAGGGCCTGTCTCCCCAGGCCCTCGAGCCGGTGGAGCCCACCCTCGAGGACGTGTTCTTGGAGCTGGTGGAGCGCGAGTCCAATGGGGGCGGGGAAAGCGCCGACTCGGAAGCAGCGCCCCAGTGTGAGGCCCCCGGCGTGGCGGAA
>CAYFWA010000293.1:0-140 GCA_964346625.1 uncultured Myxococcales bacterium | reverse complement strand
CAAGACGACCGGGCGGCGGAACAAGACGACCGGGCGGCGGAACAAGACGACCGGGCGGCGGAACAAGACGACCGGGGGGAATCCGCATGAGGCGGCTGCTCATCCGCACCGGCGCCATGGCCCAAAAAGAGGTGGCGCAC
>CAYFWA010000292.1:3609-7898 GCA_964346625.1 uncultured Myxococcales bacterium | reverse complement strand
CTGCGGTCTGCGGTCTGCGGTCTGCGGTCTGCGGTCTGCGGTCTGCGGTCTGCGGGCCGGGGCGCGGCCCGTGGCCCGGTTTCCGACTACTCCGTCGTCGTACACGGTCGGGGACGCCAAAGCGGCCGGTCAGGTTCAGGGCCGCCGGGTCGGACGGTGGCGAGCCCAGTAGCGGAGCATCTGCCCGAGGGTGGTGAGCACCACCGCAGGGCGCCCCACCGTGGTCTCGCCCGCGAGCCGGGGGCGGTAGCGCGCGCGCATCACTCCGGCCCGATAGCCCGCCTCGCGGGCCCGGATGAGGATCTCGGTGCACAGAAAAAGCCCCCCCTGGGTGTGCTCGATGTCCAGGGTCTCGAAGATGGCCGTGCGGAAGGCGTAGACGAAGTTGAAGTCGCGAAAGCCCCGCAGGCCGAACAGCGCCCGGGCCAGCCCGATGTAGCCGTAGGAGTAGGCGCGCCGCAAAAGCGAGTAGTCCCGCCGATCCGAGCGCTCCCCCACCAGCAGGTCCACCTCTCGGTCGAGCCGGGGCAACGCGGCGGCCACGTCGGCGAACACGAGCTGGTCGTCGGCCGGGTGAAAACAATACAGCTCGCCCCGCGCCTGCCGGATCCCGGTGACGATGGCGGAGCCGGGGCCGCGGTTGACGCCATGGCGCACCAGGCGCACCTCGGGCCAGCGGGACGCGAGCCGGGCGGCCACCTCCGCCGTATCGTCCACCGAGCCATCGTCCACCACCACCACCTCGAAGGGGCGCTCCAGTTCCGCGAGCGCCTCGCGCACGGCGCCGGTGGCCCGCGCTAGGGAGTCCTGCTCGTTGTAGGCCATGATGGCGCAGGTCACCGACTCCGGGCCGAGCGAGCCGGTGGGCCGGGTGGGATCTCGCAGCAAGGGGCTCATGGTCGCTCGTCGGGGGAAGGGGAAGCGGCCTCGCGGGGGGAGGTGCGCTCGCCGGGCACGCCGGGTCGCGGCGGGCGAGCGGGCCGCGCCGACGGCGTAGAGCGGGCCCGGTCGCCAGCGTGCCCGGGGTGGGCGGCGTCCACGGGGCGCGCGGGGGGGCGGCGCCGGGGATGGGCCCGGTCTCGGGGGCGCGGCGAGCGGGGAGCGGGCCGCGTGATCGGCCGGCGCGCCCCGAGCCCCCAGTCTTCCCGGGTCCGCTGCGGGGTGAGGCCCGGATCCGCGGCAGGCGTCGGGCAGGGGCCCAGCAGCATGAACAGGTCGGAGGAGCCGTAGGGTAGACATTGGCGGTGGCGGCGGTCGAACGCGTCCTTTTGCTCGGCCACCGCCTCCACCCGGCTGCGGGACGCCGAGCGAACCCAGCGGCGCTGCAGCGCCTCGCCCACCAGGTACAGTCCCTGGGCCGCGGGGTTGGCCACCACCGGCAGGGCCAGTCGCCCGAAGGCGGCCACCATGGAGCGGCCGCCCGCGCTGCGGTTGAGCAGCTCCCCGAGGCGAAGCTTCATCTCCTCTTTGACCCGGGGCCGCTCGGTGGCCTTGAGCTCCTCCAGGGTGCGCCGATAGGCCAGCAGCCACTGCCCCTCCTCGCTCCAGTAGCGTGCCGCCACGGAGCCGAGCCAGGGGGGGCCGCCGCCCACCAGGTGCGCCTTCCACAGGTAGTCGGCGGCGCGCCGCATCCAGCGCCGGCGCTTTTGCGGGTCGTCGGTGCGCAGCTCCGTGTAGGCCGAGGCGAGCTTGAACAAAAGCTCCCAGTCACGCGGGAAGACCCGATGGCCCCGCTCGAGGTACTCGATGGCGCGAAACCAGTTGTCGTTGGTCAAGCGGCCGCGGCCGTAGGTCAGGGTACCGTCGGCCCAGACGTACACCTTGCGCTGATACGGGTTGAGGGCGAGCACCGAGTCGAGGTAGCGCTCCAGCCAGGGAAACGGCTTGCTCGCGCCGTAGCTTTTGCGGTCGGTGGCGTGCTGAATGGTGGCCACCCAGATCAGGTCCGCCGCCGCCTCCCGGTAGCCGAGGGAGGCCACCTGGAGGGTCTCGGGGGGAGGCAGGTAGTACTTGTCGGCGGCGTCGGGGAAGCTCCCGCGGACGAGCTGGGCCCGCACGCGCAGATCCAGCATGAACACCACCACCGCGCCCACCAGGGCCATCAGGAGGATCTGCCGGCTGGGGCCGGACAAGTGGCGCAGGATGAGATTCACGCGGAGCGCTCCACTGCTCTGTTCGCTGCGTGAGGATAACCCAACCCGGGTCATCCTCCAACCGTCACGCGCTCACTGGCCGGGCCGGAGGTGGCGGTGAAACGGCCGCGTGTGGGATGTCCGCGAGGGGGCGTGCAAAGAGGGGGTGAGGGAGGGGGGGGCGCCGCGGTCGGGAAATGCCGCGGTCGGGAAATGGGGTCTCGGCCGTGGCGCCCGAGGTGGGGGCTACTCGATGTCGTTTTTGATGTACAGCGACGCCGCGCCCACGACGCGACCCTGTGTGTCGACGCCGGCGGAGCGCTCATAGGTAGACAGAACGGTGTCACAGTCCAGATCGGCGTTGGCGCCGGCGGTGAAATTCGCGGCCGTGCCGGTGGCGCCGTCGCCCGTGGAATCGAAGTAGTATTGGAAATAGTGCGGATCGGCGATCTCGAAGCCGAGGACCTCCCAGCTCCCCTTGCCGGTCCAGTCGGTCTCCGTGCACACGCCACCGGTTTGGCCGCAGCATTTGCTTGACGGGGTTGCAGCTTCAGTTACCGGGAACTGGGGATCGAGGATGGTTCTGTCTGCTTTCGTTCGTGCGCCCTTTTCGTAGTAGACCTTGGCCCCGTCGAAGATCTTCTTGAGGTTCGGCGGCGCCTCTGCGGTTCGCGCGCGCTTCATGTACTTCATGAAGGCGGGCACGGCCACCGCGGCCAGGATCCCGATGATCGCGACGACGATCATCAGCTCGATCAGGGTAAAGCCCTTGTTGTCCTTGAGTCGCTTCAACATGTCCGTCTCCTTGTCTGCGGCGGGCCTGCTGGCTCCGCCGGCGGTTTCTCTCGCGGCCGCTCTCGAGCGAGACCGCGGTGGTTGCTGCGTCGTGGCAGAGTCCCATGCAAGCTTGATGCCAGCCGCTTCCTGGGCCGGTATTTTCTAACACCCCGGAATCACGCGATCGAAATATGTAATCGCGTTTACATTGATCCTTTGCATGACAAAAAACGCCGGCAGGGTGACCAAAATTGTCACCCGGGGGTGACGGAGCTGCGCACCGGATCCGCAGCACTGGATCCGCGCGGCGGATCTGCGCGGCGGCGTACGTGGCGGTGGGGGGGATGACAACTTGCCCCTCCCACCATCGGCCGCCCGGCAAAGCCGGGCGGCCGATGGTGGGAGGGGCTGCGGGGGGATGGGATTCAGCGCCCCTCGTTGTCGGTGAAGACGACCTCGTTGTCGAAGGTGGTCTCGAAGCTCGAGTTGACACTCGAGTCGCCGTCGAAGTCGCACTCTACGCGGATGTAGTACCAGGGGCGGGTGGGGGCCTTGTTGTTGAACAGGGTGATTCCCCGGCTGCCCGCGCCGGCGAGGCTGTTGGCCTCGCCGGCCACCACCACGTACCCACAGTAAAGCGCGCTCTTGGGCGGAGAGAGGCCGAGGGCTAGCCAACCCGGCTTCGAGTCCTTGTCCGGATCCCAGGCCTTGAGCGTCGGCTCGCCTGATCCCAAGGCCGGGTAGTAGTCGGTCTCGCCAGAGCCGGTGCTCACGTACTGGGAGGTCTCGGCCTTGTAGGCCTCCTGGGAGCTCTTGATGGAGGCGATCATGGAGAACACCTCCGACTTGCGGGCCTTGGCCACGTACTTCTGGTAGGCGATCACCGCGATGGTGGCCAGGATGGAGAAGATGGCCACCACGATGAGAAGCTCGATGATGGTGAAGCCACGTCTGGCGAAGCCTGGGTGGCGGCGATTCGGCAACATGCTGTGACCTCCCGCGATGCTGGCGGCGAACGACAATCGCGGCAATGCTTCATGTCATTTTAGCGGTCGGGAGGGAATTAGTCGAGAAGAATTACTGTAGCACAGAATACAATGGGCTCGTTTCGACGAGGATTCAGCGTCACGAGCTCGGAAGTCGTCTACGGAAACAGGGGCCCACCGGAGAGATAGCTGCTCAGCATCTGCTGGAGCCGCTGGCCGAAAAACAGCAGCTCGATGGCGGCCAGCGCCAGGAACGGTCCGAAGGGCACGGCGTCGCCGCGCACCTCATCGTATTGGAGGTCGTACTGGAGATCGTCGGGAGGATTCTTTTCGACATCCTCTTTTGCGTCGTCTTTTGCGTCGTCTGCACCGTCTGCACCGTCTGCACCGTCTG
>CAYFWA010000292.1:0-3509 GCA_964346625.1 uncultured Myxococcales bacterium | reverse complement strand
TCTTTTGCGTCGTCTTTTGCGTCGTCTGCACCGTCTGCACCGTCTGCACCGTCTGCTGAGGGGTTCGCATCGTTTCCCTTCGTCTCGGCTCCCTTCGTCTCGGCTCCCTTCGTCTCGGCCGGTGGGGGCTTGTCGTCCGAGGAGGCAGGCTCGTCCAGCGCCTCGCCTGCTTCGGGAGGCTCGTCGACCTGGCGAGGCTCATCGGCTTGACTCGGTGGCTCGTCCGTCGCCGCGCCCTCGCGCGCCCGCACGGCCGTGCCCTGGTAGGCTTGCCTGGCCAGCACCGAGCGGTTGAGCAGGCGCAGCGGCACGGCCACCAGCAGGCCCTGCACCGAGCCAAGCAGCAGCACCAGGGGCAGCGCCGGCCAGCCCAGCACCCCGCCCACTACGGCGAGCAGCTTCCCGTCTCCCAGGCCGATGCCCTCCTCGTGACGCAGGCGCAGCCAGAGCTCGCGCAGCAGCCATACCATGCCGAAGCCCAAGGCGGCGCCAATGAGCGCGTCGCGCCAGCTCAGCCGCCCCAGCGCGATGGCCGCCGCCGGCAGCACCGCCAGCATGGGCAGCGTGATGGCGTCCGGGATGATCATGGTGCGGATGTCGATGAACACGATGGCCAGCAGGCCCAGGGCGAAGAAGAACTCCACCAGGTAGCTCGCCAGCCGCAGCGCCGCGGAGCCGGAGCCGAGGGTCACCGCGTGATGAAAGCACGCCAGCGACAGGGCGAGCCCCAGCAGCTCCACCACCAGGTAGCCCGCCGAAAAGCGCGCTCCGCAGTGCCGGCAGCGGCCCCGAAGCAGCAGATACGAAAGCAGCGGGATGTTGTCGTAGGCGCGGATGGGCGCCTCGCAGCGCATGCAGTGCGAGGCGGGGCGCAGCACGGACTCGCCCCGGGGCAGGCGCTCGATCACCACGTTGAGGAAGCTGCCCCACAGGGCGCCCCACACGGCAGCGATGACCGGGCCGGCGGCAGGATCGGTGAGCAGGTCGAAGGGCGTCGGGTCCACGGAAGCTCCGGCAAGGCGTACGCGACGGACGAACGTGACGGACGAACGTGACGGACGAACGTATTTTACCGCGTTCGGTGGCCGCAACCAAACGGCCCGAGCCGCCGGAGTTGTCGATTGTCGATCAACTTGTCCAAAATCCGTGACCGGTGCTACACTCACCTCGATATGGGGTAGGGTTGCCGCGCGGACGCGGCGCCCGAGGGCCCCCGGAGCCGAGGATGCCGACATTCATCTGGGAAGGCCGAACACGGGCCGGCGAGCTGCGCAAGGGCGAGATGGAGGCCGATGACGAGCAGGCCCTCGCCACGGTCCTGCGCAGACAGCAGATCACGCTGCAGCGCGCCAAGAAAAAGAGCAAGGAGATCAAGATCCAGATCCCCTTCCTATCTGGGGTGAAGTCAAAGGATCTCGTGGTGTTCGCTCGCCAGTTCGCGACGATGATCGACGCCGGTCTGCCGCTGGTGCAGTGCCTGGACATCCTGGGCAATACCTCGCAAAACGAGAGGTTCAGCAAGGTCCTGCTCGACGTCAAGGGCTCGGTGGAAGGGGGCGAGACCTTCTCCAAGGCGCTGTCTCTGCACCCGAAGGTGTTCGATAGCCTGTTCGTGAACCTGGTGGCCGCCGGGGAGGCGGGCGGCATCCTCGACACCATCATGAACCGGCTGGCGATCTTCTTGGAGAAGAGCCAGAAGCTCAAGCGTCGGATCAAGAGCGCGATGATCTACCCCATCGCCATCTTGATCATCACCGCCCTCATCCTCACCGTGCTGATGGTCAAGGTCATTCCGACCTTCGAGAAGATGTTCAAGGACTTCGGCGCCGGATCGCTGCCGGCGCCCACGGCCTTTCTCATCGCCATCTCCCACGGGTTCGTCGAGAACATGCACTTCGTGGTGCTCGGCAGCATCCTGATCGTGGTCGGGTTCATCGCCTTTTTGCGCTGGCCCCGCGGACGTTACATGTGGGACTCCCTGCTGCTCGGGCTGCCCATCTTCGGGGTGCTCATCCGCAAGGCCGTGGTCGCGCGCTTCAGCCGCACGCTGGGCACCTTGCTGTCCTCGGGGGTGCCCATCCTGGACGCCATGGACATCGTGGCCAAGACCGCGGGCAACAAGGTGGTGGAGCGCGCCGTGTACTTCTCGCGGGATCGGATCGCCGAGGGCAAGGACATGGTGGGCCCCCTCGGGGATTCGAAGGTCTTCCCCTCCATGGTGATCCAGATGATCGGGGTCGGGGAGCAGACCGGCGCCCTGGACTCCATGCTGCAGAAGGTGGCCGACTTTTATGAAGACGAGGTGGACGTGGCCGTGGAGGGTCTCACGAGCCTGCTCGAGCCAGCCATGATGGTGATCCTCGGAGGCATCGTGGGCGGGGTGATCATCGCCATGTATCTGCCGATCTTCAGCCTGGCGGGGAACATCAAGGCCCAGTGACCCCCCCGTCCCGCACGTCGCCTCAGCCTGGCGGGGAACATCAAGGTCCAGTGCCCTCCCCGGCCCGCAGGTCGCTTCGATCTGGGGGGGGAAATCAAGGCGCGGTGCCCCCCGCCACCGGCGCGTCCAGCGCAGCGGCCGCCACCCTGGACCTGCGGCCTCGATCGGGGACGAGGCGACGCTTCGTCTACCTGATGCTGTTTCGCACGGGGCTGGTGACGCTGCTGCTCGGCCTCATGGTGATGCTGGCGCTGCTGTCCGGGCAGCCGCTGAGCCTCGGCACGGTCCAGGCCCAGAGCCTCTTCGCGGTGGTGGTGGCGGCCTACGCCAGCTCGCTGCTCTACGCGGTGCTCGCGCGTCGGGGGCGCCCGCGGCGGGGGTTCTTCATCATCCTGCTCGGGCTCGACGCGCTGCTGGTGAGCGCCGTGGTGCACCTCACCGGCGGGATCAACTCGGTGTGGACCTTCCTGTATCCGCTCCTGATCGTGGAGGCGGCCATCGTGGACTTGCGGCGGGGGGCGCTGTGGTCCACCGCCCTGGTGGCGCTGGCCTTCGTGTTCACCACGCTCGGCGGATACTGGCAGCTCCTGCCGGTGGTCTCGGACCAGGAGAGCCTGCCCTGGCGGGTCTCGGCCGACGTGCTGGGCCGTTCGCTGCTGCTCAACCTCGCCGCCCAGCTCGGCATCGCGGTGCTGTCGGCCTTCCTGGGCGGACAGCTCCGCCAGGCCGACACCCGGGTGGCGCAGCAGCAGGAGACCATCCGCGACTACGTCCGGCTCAACGAGTCCATCCTCAACAGCCTCCAGTCGGGGCTGATCACCCTGGACAACGCGGGCCGGGTGCTGTCGGCGAACCCGGCTGCGTTGCGTCTGTTCGGCCCCTCCTTGCGCGAGGCCTCCTCCCTGGAGCTCGGCAAGCTGCTGCCCGGGCTCGTCGCCTCGAGCGACGAGTCCCCGGCCCCGTACCGCTTCCAGACCACGCTGGAGCCCAGCGGCCAGGCACGCGACAATTCGGCGGAGGCGATGCGCGAGGGTCCGTGGAAGCTGCGCCTCGCCAGCGGAGAGCCGGA
>CAYFWA010000291.1:6126-7911 GCA_964346625.1 uncultured Myxococcales bacterium | reverse complement strand
ACGCTCCGCGCATCGAGCGCGCCATCGGCGCGGCCGTGGACTTCTGAGCCGGGGCGGGGCGCCGGGCATCCGAGCCGGGCGCCGGGCATCCGAGCCGGACGCCGGGCACCCGAGCCGGGCGCCGGGCATCCGAGCCGGACCCCCGAGCGAACCCGAAAGCACTCGAGACGACGGAGGACGCGTTGTACGAATTCAAGCTACCGGACCTGGGCGAGGGCATCGCCGAAGCGGAGATCCTCAAGTGGTACGTCGAGCTGGGTGAGCCGGTGGAGGAGGACGCCTCCCTGGTGGAGCTCGAGACCGACAAGGCCGCGGTGACCATCCCGTCGCCGGCCGCGGGCGTGCTGGTGAAACGCGCCGGTGAGGTGGGGGACGTGGTCCAGGTGGGCGATGTGGTGGCGGTCATCGACCCGGGCGCCGACCTGGCGACCGGCACCGAAGCGGAGGCCGAGGCCGAGGCCGAGGCCGAGCCGGGCCAGCCCGGCGCCCCGCGACCGGCGCCCGAGGGGGCCCGAATGCCTCCCAGCGGGAGCCCGTCTCGCGCGCAGTCCCCGGCGGTGCAGGCGCGCGAGGCGGCGGCGGTGGCCGACGCGCCGACCCCACCCGCCGGAGACCCGGCCGCGGCCACGATGCACAATGGCCCCGTGCCCGCGGCGCCGGCCACCCGGCGGCTGGCTCGGGAGCTGGGGGTGGACATCCACCAGGTGCCAGGCACCGGCCCGGGGCAGCGGGTGACCCCCGAGGACGTGCAGCGCTTCGCCGCGGCCGCAGCGCCGCCGCCCTCTCCGAGCCAGACCGCAACGCAAGGGCGGGACACCGCGGGCGCGGCCTCGGAAGCGGGCGCGGCCTCGGAGGCGGACGCGGCCGCGGAAGCGGGCGCGGCCAGCGAGACCGGGGAGGCCCTCGAGCCGAGGGCCCTGCCGGCGCAGGCCGGAGGGGGCCGCGGGGTGGGGATTCCCCTGCTGGAGCTCGAGCCGCTGCCGGACTTCTCGGCGCTCGGCCCGGTGGAGACCGAGCCGCTGCGCTCCATCCGGCGCAAGGTGGCCCGCAAGATGACCCAGGCCAGCCTGCTCATCGCCCAGGTGTCGCACACCGACGAGATCGACGTCACCGAGCTGGACGCGCTGCGGCGCCGCGAGCGCGAAAAGCGCGCCGGCCAACCCGGGGGGCGGCTGACCCTGATGGCCTTCGTGATGAAGGCCGTGGTGGCGGGCCTCAAGCAGTGGCGGATGTTCAACGCCAGCCTGGACCCGTTCAAGGAAGAGCTGATCTACAAGCGCTACTACAACCTCGGCGTGGCGGTGGACAGCCCCAAGGGGCTGCTCGTGCCGGTGATCCGCGACGCGGATCGCAGGTCCGTGCTGGAGCTGGCGGCTGCGGTGGAGGACCTCGCCACGCGCGCGCGTCAGGGCTCGTTGCAGCCCGACGACTTCCGCGGGGGGACCTTCACCGTCTCCAACATCGGCAACCTGGGGGGCTTTTCTCCCAACCCCATCGTCAACTACCCCGAGGTGGCGCTGCTGGGCATGGGCCGGGCCGAGCAAAAGCCCGTGGTGGCAGATGGCGAGATCACCGTGCGTACCCGGCTGCCCGTGGCGCTTTCCTTTGATCACCGCATCGCCGATGGCGGAGAGGCGGCCCGGTTCGTCAACGATCTCAAGCGCCGGCTCGCCGACCCGGTGGCCCTGCTGGTGGAGACGTGAGGCGCGGTCCGGAGCCGCGCAGACAGCAGCCGCGCAGACAGCAGCCGCGCAGACAGCAGCCGCGCAGACAGCAGCCGCGCAG
>CAYFWA010000291.1:0-6026 GCA_964346625.1 uncultured Myxococcales bacterium | reverse complement strand
ACAGCAGCCGCGCGCACAGGAGCATGCAGCATGGTGATGGGCACCCTGACCATGGAGACCCAGGTGGTGGTGATCGGCGGCGGACCCGGCGGTTACGTGGCCGCGATCCGGGCCGCCGATCTGGGCAAGCAGGTCATCCTGGTGGAGGAGCGCGAGCAGCTCGGGGGGGTGTGCCTCATCGAGGGCTGCATCCCGTCCAAGACCCTGATTCACGCCGTGGACGTGATGCACCAGGCCCGCGACGCCGAGCGCTTTGGCATCTCCATCGAAGGGACGAGCGTGGACGTGGACCGGTTGCGCGAGTTCACCGCGGAGGTGGTGGGGGGGCTCACCACCGGGGTGGCCGGTCTTTTGAAGCGACGGGGCGTGGAGGTGGTGCGCGGCCGCGGACGCTTCGCCGGCCCGGGGTTGCTGGACGTGGAGGGCGGACCCTCCATCGAGTTCGAGGACGCCATCATCGCCACGGGCTCGCGGCCCAAGCGGCTGCCGGTGGCCGGGGATCTGGCGCTGTGGGATTCTGCCGACGCGTTGGCCCTGCCCGAGGTGCCCGAGCACCTGGTGGTGGTGGGCGGCGGCTACATCGGCCTGGAGCTCGGCCTGGTCTACCACGGGCTCGGCAGCGAGGTCACGGTGGTGGAGTTCATGCCCGAGCTGCTGGTGGGGGCCGATCCGGACCTGGTGGCGCCGGTGCTCGAGCGATGCGAAAAGGAGCTCTCGGCCATCCTGACCGACACCCGGGTGACCGCGGTGCAGGCGGCTTCCGGCGGGGGCTACGAGGTGACCCTCGAGCCCGGCGGTGCGCAGGGGGGCGCGCAGGAGCCCACCCGCCTGCATGCCAACCGCGTGCTGGTGTCCATCGGGCGGGAGCCCAACACCGACGCGCTGGGGCTCGACACCCTGGGCCTCGCGCCCGACGCGCAGGGCCGCATCGCCACCGACGAGCAGTGCCGCACCGCGGCAGCGCACGTCTACGCCATCGGCGACGTGGCCCCGGGTCCCATGCTCGCCCACAAAGCCTCGCGCGAGGCCAAGGTGGCCGCCGAGGTCATCGCCGAGCACCACAGCGCCTTCGACAACCGCGCCATCCCCGCCGTGGTCTACACCTCCCCCGAGATCGCCTGGGCGGGCCTCACCGAGCGCGAGGCCGAGCAGCAGGGTCGGCCGGTGACGGTGGGCACCTTTCCCCTGCGGGCGCTGGGCCGCGCCCGGACCCTGGGACGAACCGAAGGGCTGGTCAAGATCATCGCGGATCCGCAGACCCAGCTCGTGCTCGGTGTGGGCATGGTGGGCCCCCAGGCCTCCGACCTCATCGCCGAGGGCACCCTGGCCATCGAGATGGGGGCCACGCTGGAAGACCTGATGGTCACCATCCACCCCCACCCCACGCTGTCCGAGGCGGTGATGGAGGCCGCCGAGGTCACCGCCGGCCAGCCCGTGCACCTGCCGCCGAAGCAGCCACCTCGCTGATTTTTGCTTGGGTCCCAGGGCTGCCCTGGAGAAGCGGGCCGGGGCGGGACGAGCAAGCGAGCGGGTTGGGCAAGCGGCCCTGGAACATCCTTTGCATATCTTTTGCGCGTCTCGAGAATATTCATCCCGGTGTCGCACCCGCGGAGGCGGGAATCCCCAAGCATCTAGCCGTGACTCCCGGGACATCTTTGGGGAAAAGGAGCAAAGCAACATGTTCATGCGGATCATCCGACAGAGGCGCGAACCCATCGCAGACGAATCGAGGTCGAGACGCAGAAGACCCCTCCGCGTCGCGCTAGCCCTTAGGAGGCTGGTCAAAATAAGGTGTGCAAGTCAGGGCGTCGAGGCGCCCGGCCCGCAAGGAGCGAGGAGGGCGAATATTGGTGGATATTTAACCGACGAGCGACGCCGCGGGCAGGGATGGATCGGCGTCCCGACTGCACAGATTATTTTGACCAGCCTCCTTACCGCAGCGCTGGCCCTCGGCGGGCTCGCGAGCTGCGACAAGGGAGGGGACAAGAGCAAAAAGGGCGAAGAGGACGAGAAGGCGGCCAAGGCGTGGATGACCGCGGAGCTCAGCACCCGGCAGGACCAGGTGGGGGACGTAAAGTACAGCATCGATCTGCCTCCCGGCGTGAAGACCAAGTCCACGGCCAACAAGCTGATGTCCTACTGGATGGCCAAGGGACGCTGGGCCGGCGTCACCGGACCCACCTTCCGCGTCGTGAAGGAGGGGCGCCTGCCAGCGTCGGCCGACGAGCTGGCCGAGCAGATCCAGGTGAGCCCCAACGTGAAGGCCATCAAGAAACAGAAGATGAAAAACGGCTACATGGTGGTCTACCGCAGCCGCAGCGGCGGGAGCGTGCGCGTGGTGCTGGTCAAGGGCCAGGGGGACAAGGTGCTGCGCTGCAACGCCCTGTACGTGCAGACCACCAAGCCCCGGGCCATGAAGTCGGCCCAGGCGCAGCTCATCAACGTCTGCAACAGTCTTAAGATCCACTGACTCGAGTTTCGCCCTTCTGTCCTGCTGCGAACGGCCGAAATCGCCCACGACTGCGTGAGCTCGCTTCGCTCGCGGGTCTGGGCTGGATCATTCCAGCGAGCTGGAATGATCCAGCCACCAGCGGCTCGGCGTATTTTTTGCTCAACGTACTACAGTACGCCTCCGCAAAAATCCACCTCGCGCCTTGTCGTGAACGATTTCTGCTCGTTCTCGCGACGAAAAAAAGGGCAAAACTCGAGTCTGAGGGCGCTCGGTGGACAGCCGCGTCCCACCAGCGAATCGGCGATGGGTCAGCGGTGACCCGTTCTCACGGAGCGTGACTTCCTGTCTCGTCGGGGGAGCCGATCCGAGCCCCGCCGTCTCCGCCGCCCGCGCCCGACGGCGCCTCGCGCTGGAGCCCGGGCCGACGAGGCGGGCACCAGCGCTTTGCGTACGCCAGCGCCCGCGGTAGGCTCTGCCGTGAATGCGCATCGAAGACGACCGCGCGGCCGGGATCGGCCGCTACGAAGTGGACGAGGATCTCCTCGCCTCGGTGCGCGCCACCGGCCGCGCCCGCGTCAGGGTGTACCCCGCGACGCGGACCGTGGTGGTGCTCGGCCGCGGCAGCCGCCTCCACATCGAGTGTCACGCCGCGGCCTGCCGGGCCGACGGCGTGCCCGTGCTGCGCCGCCGGGGGGGCGGCTGCGCCGTGGTGCTCGATCCTGGCAACGTGGTGGTGTCCGCGGCCACGCCGGCGCCGGGGCTGGGCCATGTGCGGCGCCTGTTCGACGCGTTCTCGCAGTGGGTGATCGATGGCCTGGGCCGCGTCGGCGTGGCCGGGATCGAGCGGCGCGACGTGTGCGACCTGTGCCGGCAAGACCGCAAGGTGGGCGGCGCAGCGCTCTACCGCGCCAAGGACCTGGTGTTCTACTCCACCACGTTGCTGGTGGACCCCGACGTGGAACTCATGGACCGTTACCTGCCGCATCCGCCCCGGGAGCCGCGCTACCGCGCCGGACGCCCGCACGCGGACTTCGTGACCCGCATCACCGCGGACCCCGGGCTGCGGGATCCGAAGACGCTGGCCGCGGCGCTGGCGGGCCAGCTCGCCCCCCTGGAAACCGGCCCCCCACCGCCATGGTGATTCCGCCGCACGAACGCCGCGAGGAAACCACACCATGAATCCCTTGTATCCCTACGGACGCTCCCTGGCCCTGCTCACCGACCAGTACCAGCTCACCATGGCCTACGGCTACTGGAAGCTCGGCCGGGCCGACAACGAGGCGGTGTTCCACCTGACCTATCGATCACCCCCGTTCGACGGACGGTTCGTGGTCGCCGCCGGGTCAATCCGCCGGGCTAGTCCGCCTTGGAGATGCACTCCATGAACTTGGCGCAGCCCGACTCCGCGATGCACTCCTTGGCCGCCTGCTTGCGGGCGTCGGACTTCTTGCACGCCTCGATCTGCTGCGCCTTGTGCTTGGACATCTTCTTTTTGAGCTCGTCGGATTTGGCCCCGACGCACTCGATCATCTTGTCCACGGCCTTCTCGCAGGGATCTCCGCAGCCGGCGACGGCCGCGCCGCCGACTCCCACGGAAAGCGCCCACAGGGCGATGACGATGTATCGCATGCTTCGCTCCTTGGTGGGCTCACCGCGAGCCGGGTCGCCGGCCCGCCGAGCCCCCTGTGGGCGACAGCCTACGTGACCTGGGGGCGCGCGCAAGGACAACTTCGGGAGGAAGTCCCATCCCCCCTCGCCCCGAAAAAGCGCGGTTTTTCGGCGCTCACCCCCAATCGCCGGCGCTGCGCGCCCGCTGCAGGGAAACGCGCGACCGCGCCCCTTCGATGCGCCCGGTCCCACGGCGGTCCGCGGCAAAATCACCGGCCCTTTTTGCCCTTCGACAGATACAGCTCCGTGATCACGGCGGTTCGCTGCGGGATCACCGGCGCTTTTTGCGCTTTGACAGATACAGCTCCGTGATCGTGCCCCCGTGGGCCTCGGCTGCCAGCGACACCGTCTCGCTCAGCGTGGGGTGCGGGTGGATCGTGAGAGCGAGGTCCTCTCCGTCCACGCCGAGCTCTAGGGCCAGGGCGAGCTCGGCGATGAGCTCGCCGGCGTGGGGGCCCACCAGGCCGCCACCGAGCAGCCGGCCGCTTTCGGGATCGAACAGCAGCTTGGTCTGGCCCTCGGTGCGGCCGAGGCCCACGGCGCGTCCGCTGGCGGCCCAGGGAAACCGCCCCACCTCCAGCTTTCGGTCCTCGGCCCGCGCCTGGGACTCCGTCAGCCCCACCCAGGCGACCTCGGGATCGGTGTAGGCCACCGACGGGATGACCCGCGCGTCGTTGTGTGCGCGGCGCCCGGCCGCCGCCTCGGCGGCGACCTTCCCCTCGTGGCTGGCCTTGTGCGCCAGCATGGGCTCGCCCACGATGTCGCCCACGGCGAAGATGTGCTCCACGTTGGTGCGCTGCTGACCATCCACCGGGATGAAGCCGCGCTCGGTGACCTCCACGCCAGCCCGAGCGGCCTCCAGCCGGTCCCCGTTGGGCTTACGCCCGATCGACACCAGCACGCGCGCGTAGCGGCCGGGCTCCGGGGCGTTTTCGCCCTCGAAGGACACCACGAGCCCTTCCTCCTCGGCCTCGACCTCGGCGACGCCCGTCTCGAGCAGGATGCGGGCCCCACGCTTTTCCAGCCGCTTGCGCAGGGGCTTGACCAGATCCGGGTCGGCGGTCGGCATCAACCGCTCGGTGAGCTCCACCACGGTGACCTCCGTGCCGAGGCCCTGGTAGAGGGTGGCCATCTCCAGGCCGATGATCCCGCCCCCCACCACCAGCAACGAGGCCGGGATCTCCTGGAGCTCCAGGGCCGCGGTGCTGTCCATGATGCGCGGGTCGTCCGGTGGCACGTTCGGGAGGCGGGTCGGGCGGGAGCCTGCGGCGATGATGGCCCGGTCGAAGGGCAGCTCCGCGGCCCCCTCCGGTCCGTCCACCGACAGCCGGTGGGCGTCTGCGAAGGTGGCGCTCCCCTGTACGACCCGGACCTTCCTGCGCTTGGCGAGCTGGCTCAGACCCCGGGTGAGGGTGCCCACGGTCTTTTTCGTGGCGGCGCGCAGCGCCTCGGGATCCACCACCGGCGACTCGAAGGTCACGCCCTTTTCCGACAGCGCCGCGGCCTGGGTCATCACGTCGGCCACGTGCAAAAGCTCCTTGGAGGGAATGCAGCCCACGTTGAGACAGACCCCACCGAGGTCCGGGTAGCGCTCCACCAGCACCGTGTCCAGGCCCAGATCGGCGGCGCGAAACGCCGCCGTGTAGCCGCCCGGCCCGGCGCCGAGCACCACGAGCTCGGCCCGGGGTAGCTCCTTGGTCTTTGGCATGCTCTGCTCTCTTTCGAGTGTGATTCCGGTTCCGATTCCGATTCCGATTCCGGTTCCGATTCCGATTCCGGTTCCGATTCCGGTTCCGATTCCGATTCCGATTCCGATTCCGGTTCCGGTTCCGGTTCCGATTCCGGTTCCGATTCCGATTCCGATTCCGATTCCGATTCCGATTCCGATTCCGATTCCGATTCCGAT
>CAYFWA010000290.1:5751-7939 GCA_964346625.1 uncultured Myxococcales bacterium | reverse complement strand
GATTGCCGATTGCCGATTGCCGATTGCCGATTGCCGATTGCCGATTGCCGATTGCTGATCTTCGATCGCGTGACCAGATCCAGCACACGGAGGACCCCATGATCGAGCCCGGAGAGAAGCTGCCTAAATTCGAGTTGCCGGACCAGAGCGGAGAGACCCGGACGCTTTCGGACCTGGCCCGCAAAAAGGGCCTGGTGCTCTACGCCTACCCCAAGGACAACACGTCGGGCTGCACGGTGGAGGCCCAGGAGTTTACCGAGCACCTCACCGCCTTTCGGCGCCGGGGCTACGAGGTGGTGGGCATCTCCAAGGACTCGGTGCGCTCGCACCAGGGGTTTCGGGAAAAGCACGACCTGCGGGTACCGATGCTTTCCGATCCGAACGCCGCGCTGCTCGAGCCGCTGGGGGCCTGGGGCGACAAGAAGGTCCGCGGTGAGGTCAAAAAGGGCATCATCCGCTCCACCTTCGTGGTGGGCGCCGACGGGACCGTGCTCAAGGTCTACCCCACCGTGAAGGTCCGGGGCCACGCCGAGCAGGTGCTGGCCGATCTCAAGGAGCTGTGAGGAGAGAGGGGACTGTGAGGAGAGAGGGGACTGGAGAGGAGAGAGGGGACGGTGTTCCAAATTTCCAATTCGAGCAGTAACCACCAGATATCACACATCAATACGATGAACCGCTCTGCGGCACGCTAGCGCGCGGCCTCATCCCGTCCGGCGTCCTTTGTTTTCTTTTTTAGATTCCGCTTTTTAGATTCCGGCCACGTGCAAGCCGAATTGGTAAATTGGAACACCGTCCCCATTTCCGTCCCCGTTGTTTTCTTTTTTAGATTCCGCTTTTTAGATTCCGGCCACGTGCAAGCCGAATTGGTAAATTGGAACACCGTCCCCATTTCCGTCCGGGGGATCGGAAAAACCCGACGTTCGATCGTTGACATCCTGCGGCAAAGGAGCATGTATGGGGGGCTGGCAGTCTCGGCCGGGATCGCGCCTGAGTCAGCCTGAGTCGAGGACGGGTCAGCAGCCCAAGGAGAAGGCAATGAGTAGTGATCTCAAGGAAAAAGTAGAAAAAGCCCTGGCCGAGATCCGGCCCACCCTCCAGGCCGACGGCGGTGACATCGAGCTGGATCGGGTGGAGGAAAACGTCGCTTACGTGCGCCTGCTCGGCGCCTGTAACGGCTGCGCCATGGCGACCCAGACCATGGCCCAGGGGGTCGAGAAGGTCGTCAAGCAGAACGTGCCCGAGATTACCGCAGTGCGTCAGGTGGACGAGGCGCCGGCGGCGGCCAGCGGCGCGCCGGCCAGCGGCACGCCGGCCGCGGCCGCGGCCGGGGAGCAGCCCACGAAGAGCCCCTTCGAGGACCAGGCCCCCATTGCCGGGATCAAGACCATCGTGGCCGTGGCCAGCGGCAAGGGCGGCGTGGGCAAGACCACCGTGGCCATCAACCTCGCGCTGGCCTTTCAGCAGCAGGGGCTCAAGGTGGGCATCCTCGACGCCGACATCTACGGCCCGAACGTCCCGGGGATGCTCGGGGTCGAAAAGGGACCCGACGTCAAGGGCCAGCGTGTGCTGCCGGCCCGCGTGCACGATCTGGGCGTGATGAGCATCGCCTTTTTCGTCCGGGAAAAGGAAGCGGTGATCTGGCGCGGACCCATGGTGATGCGTGCGGTGCAGCAGTTTCTGCGCGACGTGGAGTGGGGCGAGCTCGATGTGCTCGTCGTGGATCTGCCTCCGGGCACCGGCGATGCGCAGCTCACCCTCGCCCAGGAGGTCCCCCTCGACGGCGCGGTGATCGTCACCACGCCCTCCTGGGTGGCCCTCGAAGACGTCCGCCGGGGTCTCAACCTGTTCGAGGCCGTCAAGGTGCCCGTCTTTGGAGTCGTGGAGAACATGGCGTTTTTCCAGTGCCCTCACTGCTCACGGGAGACCCCGGTCTTCAACCAGGGCAGCACCCAGAAGGTGGCCGAAAAGCTCAAGATCCCGCACCTGGCCCAGATCCCGCTCGAGCCGGCGCTGCGAGAGGCGGGCGATGAGGGCAAGCCGATGCTGGTGGTCGAGCCCACCGGGCCCATGGCCGAGCGGTTCCACGAGCTGGCCAAGAAGCTGACCGAAAAGCTGAAAGACAAGCTCGAAAAAAAGCAGTAAAAACAGTAAAGAGTCGCAGGCGCTTGTCGGCAACCCGGCGCGCCCA
>CAYFWA010000290.1:0-5651 GCA_964346625.1 uncultured Myxococcales bacterium | reverse complement strand
GCCAGCCCGGCGCGCCCAGCCAGCCCGGCGCGCCCAGCCAGCCCGGCGCGCCCAGCCAGCCCGGCGCGCCCAGGCTATCGAACGAATCCCCCCCTGCCGGCCGCGTCCGGATCATCCGTCAACCGACCGATGGATCACCGACCCAGATCCTGGTATCTTTAGACACGAATGGGTATGATTTGTCCTTCACGGCGGCAGCAGGCTCCGCTGGAAAGTGACCTCGACCCTGGAAATACCGTCCCCTGGCAGGGGGCGCAGGCCGGCTCCGGGTGAGCAGGCCGCTCGTCTCCGAGCGCCGGCCAAGGAGAGACGTCATGAAACTGCAGCAGGTCGTCCGAAAAGCGCGCAAGCGCCGCCAAGCACAGGGCATGACCGAGTACATCATCATCGTGGCCCTGATCGCCATTGCGGCCATCGGAGTGGTCACCCTGTTTGGCAACAACCTCCGACGCATCTTCGGTACGGCCAACGATGCGCTGGCCGGCAAGCAGAACCAGGACACCGGCGCCAAGCAGACGCGCAAGCAGCTTCTCAAGAGCAAAAAGACGACTACCTTCAACAAGGACAACCAGCCCGAGTAACCCGCGAGCCATCGCGCGTCGCCCGCTGATGACGGGCAAGTGGGCTCGGCCCGCTGGATCGCGCGATCGCTGCCCCCACCGGGGTCACCGCGGGAGGGCGGCCGCAAGCCGGCCTCCCGCGTCGTCCCCCTTCCCACCCCCCAACGAAGCGGACCCCATGAGCGCCGAGCCGAACCCGCTGCTGTACGCAGCGCTGGGCGTGATCGGGGGGCTCGCCGTCGTCTTCGACCTCCGCACGCGCAGCCTGCCGGATTGGCTCACCCTCGGCGGCGCCCTGCTCGGGCTGGGGCTTTCCTGGGCCAGCGGGGGATGGCCAGCCCTCCAGCTCGCGCTGGCCGGCGGGGTCTGCGGGCTGGGGGTGTTTTGGCTGCTTTGGACCCTGGGCATGATGGGCTTTGGCGACGTGCTCCTGATGGCGGCCTGCGGCACGATCCTCGGCTGGCCCCTGGTGGTGCACGGCCTGCTTTACGCGACCTTCGCCGGCGCCCTGCTGGGCCTCGGCTACAGCGCCGCCCGGGGAAACCTGTCGCGGGTGTTTCGCAACCTCTGGACGGCGCTTGCCAGCACCTTCAACCCCCGCCGGCCGCGGGTGCGGCTGCAATCGCTGCCCACCGACGAGATCCCCTACGCGGTGGCGATCGTCGTCGGCAGCGTCCTGGCCTCACTCGTCCCCCACGTACCGGTCCTTTCCTTGCTGTAGCGTACGTGCGTCCGGGCTCCTCCTGGGGTCCCTGCAAAGAGGGACGACTCGAGCGGCTCCACCCGCATCTTCCCCGAGATTCGGCCAAAACTGGGACCTCCGGCACAGCCGGGAGCCTCAGAATGTGACACGGATCACGGTCGAGAGGCCCCCCACGACCGCATTGGACGGCTCAGCGCGGGATCAGGGGGGCAGCCCCAGTGACCGCCGCAACGGGGGACAGGGCATCCTCGACAACCGACAAAAACTTGTGATCCCAGGGAGTTTTGGGTAACAACGGGACAAAACGGCTGAGTCGTTCACCTCGAGACGAAGGGAGCCCCGCACGAGGGTTTTTGTTACGAGAGCGTTACAAAAGAGAGTCATGCGGCTGTCGGCGCAGAATTTAAACATAAAAACAGCAACATATAAAAGCCTTGTATTTTGTGGCCAACGTGATTTTGTCACGCAAATGCAAAAAAGCGTGCGTAAAACTAGCCGGGCCAAATACTGCGTCGAGAAGGAGTGTATTTTCCAATGAATGATTGCTGTGACAAGCCGTGGATCGACGTCGATCTGCACGTGCACTCCATCGTCTCGAACCGTCCCAAGGAGTTCATGCTCCGCAAGGTGCAGACCGGGGAGTGCTACACCCAGCCCCAGGTGGTCTACGACACCTGCCGGGCCCGGGGCATGGACCTGGTGACCCTCGCCGACCACGACACCATCGACGGGGTCCTGGAGATCGCCCACCTGCCGGGGGTGTTTCTGTCCGAAGAGGTCACGTGCGCCTTTCCCGAGGACGGCCTCCGCGTCCACGTGGTGACCTGGGACATCACCGAAACGCAGCACGCCGAGATCCAGCGGCGGCGAAGAAACATCTACGAGCTCGCCGACTACGTGCGGGCAGAGGGCATCCCCCACTATCTGGCCCACCCCCTGTCCGAGGTCAGGCATCCGCTGACTCCCTGGCACCTGCAGCGGCTGCTTTTGATGTTCAAGTACCTCGAGGGGAAAAACGGCACCCGGGATGTCATCCACGGCATGGCCTTGCAGCGGCTGCTCGACGGGCTCACCCCCGAGCGCGTGGTGCGCTGGGCCAACCGGCACGACCTGGAGCCGGTGGACTGGGACCCCAAGCGCTACCTCACCGGGGGCTCCGATGATCACGGCCGGCTCAACATCGCCCGGGCCTTCACGCGGTTTCGGGCCTCCGAGGCCACCCCGGCCGCGCTGCGCGAGGCGTTTTTCGCCGGAGACATCGAGATGGGCGGGCATTGGGGCACGGCCCACGTGCTCGGGCACAACATCTACAGCGTCACGTTCCAGACCTTCATGCGGCGCGACACCCACGCCGTGTACACCGACATCCTCAACCTGACCGGGGTGAAGACGGAGGCCGATGATCAGCCGCCGCCCAGCAGCGGCAAGGAGGAGCGCCGCCGCCAGATCATCGAGCTGGTGCAGCAGGCCATGTTCTCCACCGAGGGCTTCGATCCGGTGCTGATCAAGGAGCGGGCGCACACCGACGAAGCCCAGGACATGATGGCCCGCCTGGCGCGCAACATCATCAACGGCCTGTTTCGCAAGTTTTTGGGGGACTTCGTCGAGGCGGTGAGCGCCATCGACTTCGAGGACGGCATCGACAAGGTGCCCGGGCTGCTGTCGGCGGCCTCGCTGCTGATCCCGTATCTTTTTGGCTATCGGTTCCAGGTGCGCGACCGCAACGAGGCCGAGCGGCTGGTGGCGGAGCTGGGCTTTGGCTGGGACCCGGAGCGGCGCTGCAAGGTGGCGGTTTTCACCGACACCGGCTACGAGGTCAACGGCGTGGCGCTGGGGCTGCGCCGGATGGTCTCCGCCATGCGCGAGCTCGGCCACGAGGCCGAGCTGGTGGTCTGCGCCACGCCCCCCGCAGACCACGTCCCCGACGCCCTCGAGCGTCGCGGGGCACTGCACCAGCTCGATCCCATGGCGGAGTTCAACCTTCCGGCCTACGAGGAGATGCGCATGGGCATCCCCTCGTTGGTGGACATGCTGGACTACCTGACCAACGAGGACATTGGCGTGATTCAGCTCTCGACCCCCGGGCCTCTGGGGATCGTGGCCCTCATCGCCGGCAAGCTGCTCGGCATTCCCGTGGTGGCGCACTACCACACGGAGCTGCCCGAGTACGCCCACAAGCTCACCCAGGATCGCAAGATCGCCGCCATCGTGCGGGGCTGGACGAGCTGGTTCTATCGGCAGTCCGAGCGGGTGGTGGTGCCCTCCAAGGCCACGGCCCGCTCGGTGCGCGAGCTCGGCGTGGATCCCGAACGGATCTTCCAGCTTCCTCGCGGCGTGGACACGGAGCTGTTTTCCGAAAAGAAGCGACAGACCCACGAGTGGGAGCGCTTTGGCATGAACGGCGCCCGCAAGCTGCTCTACGTGGGACGCGTCTCCCGGGAAAAGGGCCTCGATCACCTCATGGCGGCCTTCGAGCGCCTGCGCGCCGAGCGCGACAACGTCGAGCTGGTGGTGGTGGGCGACGGCCCCTACAAGGCGGAGCTGGAGAAGGCCAACGGCAAGGGCGGGGTGGCCTTCGTCGGCTACCAGCGGGGCGATCAGCTCGCCCGGCTGTACGCCTCGGCCGACGTGTTCGTGTTCCCCTCCACCACCGACACCTTCGGCAACGTGGTGCTCGAGGCCCAGGCCTCCGGGGTCCCGGCCGTGGTGGCCAACCAGGGCGGTCCGGCCGAGCAGATCACCCCGGGGGTCAACGGCTTCGTGGTCAACCCCGAGGACGCCAACGACATGGTGCAGGCCATCCGCTCGCTGCTCGACGATGAGCTGCTGCGTCAGGACATGGGCCGCGCCGCCCGCCGCCGCGCGATGACCATGAGCCTGGCTCAGGCCGCGCAGGCCCAGTGGGACTTGTACGAGGAGGTCTGGGGCCGCAGCGACCAGGCCCGCCATCTGCAGTGGACCGACGACGAGATCGCCCAGTTCACCAGCCCCCAGGCGCTGTTCAGCCTGCTTTCCTGAGGAGCTGAGCCCCGACGCCCCCCCGAACGTCCGCCATTTCCCGCCCCCATGACATCGGCTTGAAACCCTTGGCGTGAGCACGCATACTCTGTGCCTCGCCGCGCCCCGTAGCCAGCGGATCCGGACCGCGGATCATCACGGCCGCGGCGCAGCGCACCGATGATCAGATGATCAAATGATCATGAGCGAGCGCAGCCCCGAGTGCGTCGTCGTGGGTGCCGGCCTGGCTGGCGCGGCGGCCGCCTACGCCCTGGCGCGCCGGGGGCTTTCCGATCTGGTGGTGCTCGAGCGCGAGGCCGTGGCCGGGGTCCACGCCTCGGGCCGCAACGCCGCCATGGCCTACAGCTTCATCGCCGAGCCCACCTGTCGCGGGCTCGCCCGCCGGGGGCGTGCTTTTCTGGACCGGATCCCCGCTGACTTCCCCCTGCCCCTCGACAACCGCTGGACCGGCTCGCTTTCGCCCATCGGGCCGGGTCGCGAAGCGGATTTCCTTCCCCTGGTGGACGCCATGCGGGCCGAGGGCATCCCGCTCGAGCGCTGGAGCGCCGCGCAGATGGCGGCGCGGATCCCGCTGATGCGTCCCCGCCCGGGCGCCGTGGGCTACTACTGCCCCGAGGACGGCGTGATCGACGTGGACGCCCTGCTGCAGGGGTATCTGCGGGCCGCGCGGCAGGCCGGGGCCCGGGTGCGGTTTCGTTGCGACGCCCGGACCCTGCTCGTGGAAAACGGGCAGGTGATGGGCGTGCAGACCGCCGAGGGACGTCTGCGCGCTCCCCGCGTGGTGCTGGGCACGGGCCCGTGGGCCAACGAGCTGACCACCGCGGCGGGCCTTGCCCCCCTGCCGTTTCGCGCGGCACGCCGGCACCTCGCGGTGCTCATCGACACCGACGAGGCGCCGGATCCGGGCTGGCCCTTCGTGTGGCACCAGACCGAGGCGTTTTATTTTCGCCCCGAGTCCGGCGGCCTGCTGGCCAGCGGCTGCGAGGTGGACTACGTGGAGCCGGCAGACGTCGGCGTGGATGGGGCCGCGGTGGAGCGGCTGGCCGAGCGCGCCCTGAGCCTGCTCGCCGGGGCCTCGCGGGCGCGTATCCGACGCGCCTGGGCGGGCCTGCGGACCCTCACCCCGGACGGCCGGTTCGTGGTGGGCCCCGATCCGCGCGTCGACGGCCTGTACTGGTGCGCCGGGCTCGGCGGCCACGGCATGACCGCGAGCCCGGCGGTGGGGGCGCTGCTGGCCGACCTGGTGGTGGACGGGCGCTGTGACTGGTTCGACTCCGCGCCCCTTTCCCCGGCGCGGTTTTTACCTTGAACCCGCCGCCCGCCGCCGCCAGCGCGCGGTCGCCGGCGGCGAAACCGGCCTCGCGGTTGAT
>CAYFWA010000289.1:6470-7941 GCA_964346625.1 uncultured Myxococcales bacterium | reverse complement strand
GATCTTTGTCGCGGTCGGCCGTGATCGCTCGGCCGTTGACGACGAAGACCGAAAGCGCGCGGGCGGGCTTGCCGGGCTCGCCGATCCGGAGGGCTTCCGCGTCGGCGGCGGAGATCGTTTCGACACGATACTCGACGGTGACGCCGGGGGCGTCGGGGACGGAGGGCGCGGCGGCGGGTGGTGGCGAACGCGGAAAGCAGGAGCGTGACGCATGAGCATCGGCTTGCTCTACAAGCGCAACCATGACGCGGCCCGGGAGGTGGCGCGCCGGGTGCTCGCCACGGCCCGGCGCCGGGGGCTAAAGGTGTGGGTCTCCGCGGAGCAGGTCGAGCACCTGGGCGGCGGCGACTCGGTGGCGGACCGGGAGTTGCCCCGGGTCTCGGAGATCCTGGTGGTGATCGGTGGCGACGGGACCCTGCTTTACGCCGCGAGCCTCATCCAGAGCCCGGATCCCGTGCCCGTGCTCGGGATCAACATGGGCCGCCTGGGTTTTTTGACGCCCTTTGGTGCCGAGGAGCTCGAGTCGGCGCTGGAGGCCGCGCTGGACGGAGCGCTGCACACCCAGGATCGGATGCGGCTGCAGGTGGAGCTGCGGCGGGACGGGGCCGACGAGGTGGCGGGCCTGGCCACCAACGATGCGGTGATCAGCCAGGGGGCGTTGGCGCGGCTCATCGAGCTGGAGGCCCGGGCCAGCGGCGAGCTGATCACCACCTACCGCGCCGACGGGCTCATCGTGTCCACGCCCACTGGCTCCACGGCCTACAACCTGGCCGCGGGCGGGCCGCTGCTCACGCCCGGCCTGGCGGCCCTGTGTCTCACGCCCATCTGCCCACACACCCTCACGAACCGCTCCCTGGTGCTGCCCGCCGACAACTTGATCGAGGTCGAGGTGGAGGACTCCAACGCCAACCCCAACCTCACCATCGATGGACAGGTGGGTTTCATACTGCAGGCCAAGGACGTGGTACGAATCGCCCGATCGGAGCAGCCCCTGCGGCTGTTTCAGGCGCCGGGCAAGGACATCTTCGAGCTGATGCGCACCAAGCTGCTGTGGAGCGGGAGCGCCGCTTGAACAGTGGGAGCCCTGGCGGAGATTTCTTTTCTTCGAAGCGGTTTCATCCCGAACCCAGAGCCCGTCTAGCCGTTTGCCATGCTCGAGTATCTGCACATCCGCAACCTGGCGATCATCGAGGACGTGGAGCTCGAGCTCGGCCCCGGCCTGTGCGTAATCACCGGCGAGACTGGCGCGGGCAAGTCCATCCTGGTGGGCGCCATCGCGGCGTTGCGCGGTGCGCGGGTGAGCCGCGAGCTGGTGCGCGATGGGGCGGAAAAGGGGCTGGTGGAGGCGGTGCTGCGGCGCGCCAACCTGCGGACGTCCGGCGCCACGCGTCGTGGCAGGGCCGCTTCGGTTGACGGGGTTGACGGGGTTGACGGGGTTGACGGGGTTGACGGGGTTGACGGGGTTGACGGG
>CAYFWA010000289.1:3192-6370 GCA_964346625.1 uncultured Myxococcales bacterium | reverse complement strand
GGGGTTGACGGGGTTGACGGGGTTGACGGGGTTGACGGGGTTGACGGGGTTGACGCCGCCGACGAGCCCTTGACCCTGTCGCGGGTGGTGTCAGCCGGCGGGCGCTCCCGCCAGCGGGTGGACGGGGAGCTGGTGACCGCCAAGGAGCTGGGCCAGACGGTGGCGCCCCTGGTGGACATCAGCGGTCAGCACGACGGCCAGACGCTCACGGACGCCGCAAGCCACCGGCGGCTGCTGGACGCCGCCGGCGTCTCGCGGCGCGCCCGGCGGGGGGTTCGAGACGCGGTGACGACGCTGCGCGACCTGGGCGCCCGGCTGGCCCAGCTCAACGTGGATGACCGCGAGCGCGAGGCCCGTCTGGACCTGCTGCGCTTCCAGGCCGACGAGCTGGAGGCGCTCGATCCCCAACCCGGCGAGGAGGCGGAGCTCGAGGCGGAGCGGCGGCGGCTGGCCGCGGCCGCCGAGCTGGAGGAGGCCAGCCGCGGAGCGCACGCCCTCATCTACGAGGAGGAGAGCTCCGCCGCGGATCGCCTGGCCCGCGCCTGCCGGATGCTCGCCGGGGTCGTGGACGCCGACGAGGCCCTGGGCGAGCCGCTGCAGCGCCTGGAGGAGGCGCAGGCCCTGGTGGATGACTCGGGGCGCGCGCTGCTCCGCTATGCCGAGGGCATCGAGGGGGATCCGGCGCGCCTGGAACAGGTGGAGGATCGGCTGGCCGCCCTGCGGCGGCTCTGTCGCAAGCACGGCGAGACCGTTGAGGGGCTCGCCGGCCTCCGGCAGCGCCTGGCGGCGGAGATCGAGGAGATCCAGGGCGCCGACGAGCGGCTGGCGGCGCTGCGCGCAGAGCTCGACGAGGTGCGGGAGCAGGCGCGCGCAGCGGCCACCACCCTCACCCGGGCCCGCAAGCGCGCGGCGCGCTCGCTGCGCAAGGCGGTGGAGGCGAACCTCGCGCGGCTGGGCATGCCGGAGGCGCGGTTCGAGGTGCGGCTGGAGCCGCGACCGGCGCGCAAGGGGGACGAACCCGATCGCGTCTTCGAGGGCAAGCGCCTGGCGGCCGACGGCTGGGACCGGGTGGAGTTCTTCATCGCGCCCAACCCCGGCGAGGAGGCCCACCCTTTGGCGCGCACCGCCTCGGGGGGGGAGCTGTCGCGCATCATGCTCGCCCTCAAGCTGGTGCTGGCCGATCGGGACTCGGTGGTGACCTACGTGTTCGACGAGGTGGACGCGGGCATCGGAGGGGTCACCGCGGACGCCGTGGGCCAGGCCCTCGCCGAGGTGGCCCGCCACCGGCAGGTGATCTGCATCACCCACCTGCCGGCCATCGCGGCCTTCGCCGACCAGCACTTCCGGGTGAGCAAGCGCCATGAGTCCGGCCGCACCCTGGCCAGCATCGAAGGGCTCGAGGGCGCCGCCCGCGTCGACGAGGTGGCTCGGATGCTCGGTGGCGAGCGCGTGACGCGCAAGACCCGCGGCGCCGCCGAGGAGCTCGTGAAGCGCGCCCGGCAGCGCCTCGACCCCACCTGAGGCGGCACCGTTTGACCGCATCGACGGCCGTTATCCCTCAATACCCCGAAATAAAAGGTTTATTTCAAGTGGAAGGGCGCGGGCAAAATTGACCCCCTGCGGGCATCGTGCTACAGGTGGTTTCAAGCCCATGGTCGCCCGCAACCGGAAAACCGCCCGGCCGCATCGGCGTCGGATCCAGCTCCCGGACCCGCCTCGCAGTGGCCGCACGCGCAGTCGCGGTGCGCTGTATCTCACCCTCGCCGTAATGGGCCTGGTGCTGGTGAACCTCTACGTGTTCGTCTGGAGCCGACGCTCGCTTCGCAACGTGTACCGCACGGCCAAGGTCCAGGCCGCGGTGCTCGATCGCAAGGCCACAGACGAGCACGGCAACGCGGGGCCGGCCCTGCGGGGCAAGCAGTCGCCCCTCACCTTGCGGCTGCCGGGCTCCATCACCCGGGCGGCGCTGCAGCAGGAGCAGGAGACGGCCCTGCTGGACGTCGAAGCCTTCACCGTCCATGGCCGGATCCGCCGCGGCAACAATCTCTACTCGGCCCTCAAGCGCATCGGCGTGAATCGGCTGATCGGGGACCGCATCGTCCGCACCCTCGACCACCTGTACGACTTCCGCAAGGCGCGCCCCGGGCAGCGGTTCAACGTGAAGCTCAGCCAGGATCGACGTCGCCTCCTGGCCTTCGAGTATCGCGCGGGTCCCGGGGAGATCTATCAGATCTTTCGGCGGGGCAAGAAGCTCGAGGGCAAGCGCATCGTCAAGCCGGTGGTCACGCGCATCTTCGAGATGGCCGCTCCGGTGAAGGACACGGTCTGGGACACGTTCCACGCCCTGGGCGAGGACGGCCGGCTGCTGGCGGCCTTCATCGCGGTGTTCTCCTGGGACCTGAACCTGTACACCGACGTGCGCAAGGGCGACCTCATTCGCCTCATCGTGGAGAAGCGGTTTCAGGGCGACTCCTTTCTGCGCTACGGCCGGCTGCTGGCCGCCGAGTTCCGCGGGCAGCGCAAACGGCTTCGGGCCTTCTGGTACCGGATCCCCCAGCGCGGCGGTGGCTACTTCGATGCCAAGGGGCGGTCGCTGCACCGGCTCCTTTTGCGCTCCCCGCTCAAGTACCAGCGCATCAGCTCGAAGTTCGATCCCAAGCGCATGCACCCCATCTTGCACCGCGTGCGGCCGCATCTCGGCGTGGACTACGCCGCACCGCAGGGGACCCCGGTGTGGGCGGTGGCCGATGGCGAGGTGCTGTTCGTCGGGCGCAACCGCGCCGCCGGCAAGATGATCGTGCTCAACCACGAGCGGTCCATCCGGACGATCTACATGCACCTGCACCGGTTCCGCAGTGGCCTCAAGAAGGGCGACAAGGTGCGCCAGCGTCAGGTCGTCGGCTACGTGGGCTCCACCGGCATGTCCACGGGCCCCCACCTGCACTTCGGCCTCAAGGTCCACGGCGTCTATCGCGATCCCCTGAAGTACTCGCGCAAGCGGCGCCCCCCGGTGCCGGCCAAGTACCGGGCCGACTACCGCCGCAACGTGGCCCGCCTCGGGGCGGCCCTGTCGGGCCTCAAGCCCGCCGAGCAGCCCTACAAGCGCCCCTCGGGACCGGCCGTGATCGACGTGGCCGAGAGCTACAAGAAGCGGTAGCGGCGCCGGTGTCGTCATCCG
>CAYFWA010000289.1:1583-3092 GCA_964346625.1 uncultured Myxococcales bacterium | reverse complement strand
GGCATCGGCGTCCGGCATCGGCGTTCGGCATCGGCGTCCGGCATCGGCGTCCGGCTCATCACGGCAGATAGTCCAGCGCCAGGGTGAGCGAGGCGCTGACCAGATCCCCGTTGCGGGTCAACCGGTCGGCGCCGGTGGTCGCGCGGGCCTCCGGGTCCAGGGGCGCGGCCAGGGGGGCCGCGCCGGGGACGCCGTGGGAGAGCGCCCAGGCCCGCCCATAGGCCAAGTCCAGCCGCACGGGCCCTCGGCGAACGCCCACGCCCACCGCCAGCAGGTGGCGGTCCGGGCTGATCCGGGTGGCCGTGCGCCAGGCTGGATCCAGCTCGCTCTCGGTATACCGGTAGCCGGCCGACAGGGTCAGCCAGCGCGTGATCCGGGCCCGGACCCCGAGGCCCAGCTCCCACCGCCGGACGAATCGCAGCCCCAGGGGCACGGCGGTGATGCCGCGCAGCTCGGTCTCCCCCACGCGGCTCACGATCAGGCCGGTGGTGTCGATCTCGGGAGTCCGCGGCCGGATGGCATCCCGCAGGCTGAGCTGGGCGTCCACCGACAGGCGCCACAGGTCCACCCCCACCGCCGCTCGCAGGGTCCACGGCAGCCGGAGACGCACAGACGCGTTCGCATCGGAAGAAAGGGGATCCACCCCTCCGGTGCGTTCGTCGGGCAGGGTGGCCTTCCCAGACAGGTGGGCGGCGCCCGGCAGGGCGAATGCCAGCCCGATTCGCAGGGGCGCGACGGGTCGCAGCAGCAGTCCGAAGCGTCCCTCCCACACCCAGGGCGCCCGCAGGGTGACGCGAAAGGGCAGATCGTAGGCGGTGCTTTGCAGGGTGGGATCCAGCTCGGCCGCGGTGCCGGTCCAGAGCATCCGCTCGTGATCCAGGCGAACGGTGCGTCCGGCCACCGCGGCGCCCAGGGCGATCCAGGGCCGCGGCCGCCAGGCCAGCGCCAGCCCGAAACCGTGCTCGGTGAACCGGTAGCGCTGCGCCGTGTACCGGTGCCAGTCGTAGCGCCCCGCGCGGAGCGGGTTCTCGGGGTCCTGACCCGGGAACCAGGCTCGCTCGTCGACTCGAACCCGGTACCACGCTCCGCCAGTGAGCCCCAACACCCCCAGCGCACCCTGCACGGCCACCAGGGGCCGCACCCGTGGCTCCGCGGGTGACCGCGAGGTGCGTACGGCGTCCGTGCGACGGTGGCGGGCGGTGACCTGCCGCGTGTCCAGCCGCAGGTCGGTGACCACGCGCAGCCCGCGCAGCCCCGCCGGCGCCAGGGCCGGGTTGTACACGAAGGCCGCCCCGGCCGTGGGGGCGGCCACCACGGCCCCGCCCCGCGCCAGCCCCGCGGCGTCCGGATCGCTGGCCTGGGCGCGGGCCGGGGCCGCTCCGCCGCAAAGGCCAGCCAGACCGGCCAGGCCTCCGAGCAGCGCCATGGTCACCAACGTCGCGGCGCTCCGCAATGCCGCGACGCCCCGCAACGCCGCGACGCCCCGCAACGCCGCGACGCCCCGCAACG
>CAYFWA010000289.1:0-1483 GCA_964346625.1 uncultured Myxococcales bacterium | reverse complement strand
CAACGCCGCGACGCCCCGCAACGCCGCGACGCCCCGCAACGCCGCGACGCCCCGCAACGCCGCGACGCCCCGCCGGCTACCGCGCGCTTCGCGCGGATCGCGGGGGCGGCGAGCCGGGGCTTCCCCTGCGCGGGAGCGAGCTCGAATCGTCTGGAGCGGAGGCAGGGAGTGCATGGTGATTGAGGGTGATTGAGGGTAATTGAGCGCGATTGAGGGTGATTGAGGGTGATTGCGGACGTTGCGGACGTTGCGGACGGTTCGAGCGTTATGGACGATGCGAGCGTTACGGTCGTTACGCTCGTTGACAGCGTAGATGGCGGGTACGCACGGTTTTGTCTCTCCGTGTCGTCCGTCCCGAGATGCGGCGTCTCGCAGCGCCTGCGCGCTCCCCATGGTAGCTCAAGCCCCGGGCGTTGAGAAGCGGCGGAACAGGGGCGACAGGGGCGAGGCGCCCGAGGGCCGACGCAAGGGGGGCTGGGCCCGGCGGCGGCCACCGCGCAAATGGCTCCAATACTTGACGCAGTGTCAACAATGGCCCATCCTGTCATCATGACGCCCGAGGAAATGGCCGCCCTGCAAGATATCCGCGGGTTCGCTGAGGCGGGGCGGGTCGACTACTACGACCACGCGCTGGATCGGCTCGAAGAGCGCGGGGTGGATGAAGAGGATCTGTTCAATGCGCTGATGAAGGCCGAGAGTTGCAAGGCCCAACCCCCGGACCGCTGGAAGGTGGTTGGACCGGACCTGGACGGCGTCCCGCTAACCGCGGTCGTCGAGATCGAGCTAGACGTGGTGGTGGTGACGGTGTTTTGAGGGAGATGGAGCCTCTGAGGAGATGAAGCCATGAAGTGCGCACAGTGTGGCCACGGGACCCTGGAACCCGGCGTGGTGGAGCGGACGGTGAACGTGGGGGAGTTGAGCTACACGGCGGAGGTGCCGGCGAAGGTGTGCCCGAGCTGCGGGGCCTACCGCCTGAGCAGGGACACCATGCGACGGCTCAGCGCGGTGATCGCAGGAGACCTGGCACGAGAGGGAGTGGCCACCCCGGAGGTGTTCCGGTACCTGCGCAAGCGCCTCCAGCTCTCGGCCAAGGAGCTGGCCGCCTTGCTCGACGTCACGCCCGAAACGGTGTCGCGCTGGGAGAACGGCAAGCACCCCCTGGATCCGCGGGCAATGAAGCTGCTCGGAGCCATGGTGCTCGACAGCCTCGGCGAGCGCCCCAGGCTCCTGGACTACCTCCGGTCGCTACAGCAGGAGCGCGAGCCGCGCGAGCCGGAGCGCCGCCTTCCGGCGCTTTCCGCGAATGCCGGATGACCGCTTGTCAACGGAGTGCGAAGCGTCGAGCTGGAGCGCATGCCCCCCGAAGGGCTCGATACCCGCCGCGACCACGGCTTCGAGCATCGGGCCCGGCGTCGCGCGGATCCCCTCCCCATGAAGGGACCGGGAAAGGGACCGGGAAAGGGACCGGGAGAAAGGGACCGGG
>CAYFWA010000288.1:0-7950 GCA_964346625.1 uncultured Myxococcales bacterium | reverse complement strand
CTGGAACGAGCCTAATCTTGACAACGAGTGGGGAGGCGGGCCCGCTGCCGCAAAAGTGGCTCAAAAAGCACCCGGAGCGCCAAGGGCTGCTCTCGGACAAAAAAGCCGGGTTCAAATGCAAGGTCCTGTTCGTGTTCTGGGCCGTGGTCTACCGCAAGGACTGCCAACCCGTGGCGTTTTCCGGCAAGAAGTTCTTCGACGAGGCCAAGATCACGGATCCGGACCCCGAGAAGAACTGGATCGCCAGCCTGAACCGGGCCATCGGAAAGAAATACCAGCTCGAAGACCTGAAGCTGGGATTTTGGGCCCAAAACGGCAAGTTCATCCTGGGCGCGCTCCTGCTGCTGATCATCGTGGCCAGCGTCGTGCGTCGGATCCGCTCCTGAAAAACCAACGATTTTTGAGCGCGCGTCAGTTCGGGTAGGCGCGACCGACCACCTTGGGAATCCGGACGCGGGGGCCGAGACGGAAGGAGATCTGGCGTAGATTCTCGTACCACTCGCCATCGATCACGGGCGCCAGCAGCTCGTCGGTGGTGGCCTCCATGGTGAGCTTTCGACAGGGCCCGTCGAAGAGCCGGGAGGCCGTGAGGCGCTTGCCGGCGATCATCTTGGGGACGCGGGACACGATCTCGAAGGGGGAGGGAGATCCGAGGATGCCATGCATCTGCCCGGGCTTGTCCGCGAGGTTGAAGAAGCGGAACACGCCACCGAGGTTGATGCTCATGGAGGCCACGTGCACGCCGGTGTACTCGTTCCAGGGCAGCTCACGTCCGTCCACCGTGATGCGCGCCCGGGTGGGGTTGAACATGTCCCGAGCGTACTGCCGCATGGCCGGCGTCACGCCGGGGAGCTTTCCCAACGGCGTGAAGGCGAGAGGAGTCGAGGTGACCGTCCGGGTGAGGATGGACAGGAGGTTGCCCGTGGTGTGCTCCCCCTCCTCATCGAGCTTTTCGAAGAAGCGCTGGCCCACGCCGCCTGCCGCCACCGCGAATCCCAGCGTGCGCACGGAGCGGTCCCCGTCGGGGGTGACCTCCACCGCGTCGATGGCCATGGAGTCCACCTCCACCTCCTCGACGTGGCGACCGTGGCGCAGATCGCGCACCAGGGTGCTCAGGATGGACTCGGCGTTTCCGCGAATCCCGGCGTTGTGGGCGACGAAGTCGATGGACCCTCCGTTGGTGGGGAGCGCCAGGGGGAGCTCGGGGTCGCCGCCGCGAAACTCGTCCTCCTGCAACACCTCCATCCCCTGCCGCAGCATCCAGTGCAGCGCCCCGTCTCCGCCGTCGGAGACCCAGAACCGCGCCCGCTGCCGGAGAAACTCGCGTAACGCGGGTTTGATCTCCTCCGTGGAGCGGGTCTGTCGCACCGATCCGTGGTCCCCCACGATTTGCTGAAGCCGCTCCGCGCGATCGGGGCAGCTCCGATTCTTGCGGCTGTTCGGATTCGTGATGACGCCGATTTGCATGAGTTGCTCACCTCAGCCTGCGTGGGCCCCAAAGGATGACGGTTTTGGTCCGACCGTTCGGTTAGCAAGATGCTTGCCAGACACTAACCCCTAACTAACATGCGCTTTTTAGTAATATGACACACGTATCCTGTATAAAGATCCCCCAAAGCTCACCAAAACCCCGGAAGCAGTGCGAACGCAGCTACGCACCAGACTCCGGACTGCGTCATGGACGTAGCAGAGGGTACAGGCGTTTCCCCAGGTCTGGATGGCATCGGGGGGGGGGCAGAGCTGCGGGGTCATTGGCTGGGTACCGTCTTGCCCGCGCGGATCCCGGATCCAGGATGTACAGACAGCGAAGCTGTAGAGACAGCGGAGGTCTCGACCATGGAAAAAGCCATTTTCGCAGCAGGTTGCTTCTGGGGCGTGGAGCACGCCTTTTCACGAGTCCAGGGCGTGACCCAGACCCGGGTCGGCTACTCGGGCGGACACACCGAGTCGCCAAGCTATCCGCAGGTCTGCGCGGGTGCCACTGGCCACGCCGAGGTGGTGGAGGTCACCTATCGCCCCGACCAGGTCTCCTACGACGAGCTGCTGGACCTGTTCTTCGACAGCCACGATCCCACCCAGCTCAACCGTCAGGGACCGGACGTGGGCACGCAGTACCGCAGCGCCATCTTCCACCTCGATGACGCTCAGGCCGAAGCGGCGCGTGCCAAAATCGCCGCCCTCGAGGCCGCAGGCCGCTTCCCCCGCCCCATCGTCACCGAGATCACCCCGGCCGGCTCGTTTTGGCAAGCCGAGGAGTACCACCAGCGCTACTTCGAAAAAAACGGCGTAGGCGGCTGTCACCTCTGAGCCATGACCTCGCGAATGCGAGCCGTGCGGGGGCGCCCCCCCCATCCCTTGATGATTCAGCAAAAAATCCGAGTGGTTGTCGGATCAGTCGATAAACAGGTGGGAGCGATCCTCCCGCTCTCTCTCGCGCTTTCGACCCTGTCTGCTCGCCGCGCCCGGCCGCGTCGCCCGGGCGTTTCCGGGTGGACCCGATTCTCCACGCTTCCCCCGCGGCCGGCCCCGGGTCGGCCGCGGCACCGAGGGGTCGAAGACCTTCACCTCGTCGAGCAGGCGCGCCCCGAGCGCCGTCTCGGCCCGGTGGAGCTCCCAGGCGGCCTGCAACGCCATCCACCAGGACGGCTCGTTGCCGAAGTAGCGCCCCAGCCGCAGCGCCGTGTCGGCCGTGATGCCTCGCTGACCGTGCACGATCTCGTTGATGCGCCGGGGGGGCACGCCGATGTCCACGGCCACGCGATACTGCGAGAGGTCGTGGGGCTGCATGAGCTGCCGGTAGAGCACGGTGCCCGGGTGATTCATGACAATAATAATGCCTCAAGGCGTCAATAACGCCAAACAATCACATTTTATCGGTGATTCCGTGAGATTATGATGTCCACAGTGCCCGCGAGTGGGCACGGTTGCGAAGCGCGCCCACGGTGGTACAAATGGCTCTCGTCGTCGAACCGGGGCTCACCCAGCGGCGCGGCGACGGGGAGCTGACGTTCGGGCTCGCGCCGCCCCCCCCTCACGAGCCCCGTACCGAGCTCCGTAACCGAGCCCCTTCACGAGGAATGACGAGCATGAACGATCACCTGCGCGCGCTGGAGGCCCGACGCGTCGCCGCCGCCCTCGGCGGAGGCACCAGGCGCATCGAGGCCCAGCACGGAAAGGGCAAGCTCACCGCCGAGGAGCGGTTGAACGTGCTGCTGGATCCGGGGTCCTTCGAGCAGTGGGACGCCTTCGTGGTGCACCAGTGCGATGACTTCGGGCTAAAAGACCGCAAATCACCCGGTGACAGCGTGATCACGGGGCGGGGCACCATCAATGGACGCCTGGTGTACGTGTTCAGCCAGGACTTCACCGTGCTCGGTGGCTCGCTGGGCGAGGCCCACGCCGCCAAGATCGCCAAGGTGATGGATCAAGCCATGCAGGTGGGCGCGCCCATCATCGGAATCAATGACTCCGGTGGCGCCCGCATCCAGGAGGGGGTGGCTGCTCTGGCGGGCTACGCCGAGGTGTTCATCCGCAACGTGGGCGCCTCCGGAGTGGTGCCCCAGATCTCCTGCGTCATGGGCCCCTGCGCCGGCGGCGCGGTGTACTCGCCGTCCATGACGGATTTCCTGTTCATGGTGCAGGACACCTCGTACATGTACGTCACCGGCCCGGACGTGGTGCGGGCGGTCACGGCCGAAGAGGTGGGCCACGAGGAGCTCGGTGGGGCCTCGGTGCACACCGCCACCTCTGGCGTGAGCGACGGCGCCTTCGTCAACGACGTGGAGGCCCTGCTGGAGATTCGCCGCTTCGTGGACTTCATGCCCTCTTCCTGGCGGGAGGGCCCGCCGGTGCGCCCCACCGGTGATCCAGCGGATCGCGTCGAGCCCTCGCTGGACTCGCTGGTACCCCGCGAGACCGAAAAGCCCTACGACATGCGCGAGCTCGTGCTCAAGGTGCTCGACGAGGGGGACTTCTTCGAGCTGCAACCCCAGTTCGCGCCCAACATCCTGGTGGGGTTCGGTCGCATGGAGGGTCGCACCGTGGGCGTGGTGGCCAACCAGCCCCTGGTGCTGGCGGGCTGTCTGGACATCCAGTCCTCGCGCAAGGCTGCGCGCTTCGTGCGCTTCTGCGACGCCTTCAACATCCCCATCTTGACCTTCGTGGACGTCCCGGGCTTTCTGCCCGGCACCTCCCAGGAGCACGGGGGCCTCATCACCCACGGGGCCAAGCTGCTGTTCGCCTACGCCCAGGCCACCGTGCCCAAGGTGACGGTGATTACCCGTAAGGCCTACGGTGGCGCCTACGTGGTGATGAGCTCCAAGCGATTGCTCGGAGACGTGAACTACGCCTGGCCCTCCGCGGAGATCGCGGTGATGGGGGCCAAGGGTGCCGTGGAGATCCTGTACCGCAAGGAGCGCGGAGAGCCAGCGCGCCTCGCCCAACGCGAGCAGGAGTACCAGGCCAGGTTCGCCAACCCCTATGTGGCCGCCGCGCGAGGCTTCGTGGACGACGTAATCTTCCCCCGTGAGACCCGGCGCCGGCTCTGCGACGCGCTGGCCAGCCTGCAGCGCAAGGAAGCGCGCGAGGCGCCACGAAAACACGACAATATCCCACTGTGATGGCCCGGGCTCATCATGGCTCGGACTCATCATCGAGGATGAAGATCACCATGTTCGACAAGCTCCTCATCGCCAACCGCGGCGAGATCGCCTGCCGCATCATCCACACCGCCCGCCGGCTGGACTGCAAGGTGGTGGCGGTGCACTCGGAGGCAGACCGCGACGCGGTGCACGTCCAGATGGCCGACGAGGCCGTGGACATCGGCCCTGCCCCGGCCACGCAGAGCTACCTGAACATCGACCGCCTGGTGGAGGCCATCCGCCACAGCGGGGCCGACGCGGTGCACCCGGGCTACGGCTTTTTGTCCGAGAACCCCACCTTCGCCCGGGCCGTACGCGCCGCCGGGGCAACCTTCATCGGACCGGACCCCGACGCCCTGACGACCATGGGGGACAAGATCGAGGCCAAGCGAATCGCCGAAAAGGCGGGCGTGAGCGTCATCCCGGGTCACCCCGACGCGCTGCGGGACGCCGAGGAGGCCGTGCGCGTGGCCCGCGACATCGGCTACCCGGTGATGCTCAAGGCCGCGGCCGGAGGCGGCGGCAAGGGGATGCGCATCGCTCGCGACGACGATGAGGCTCGCGAGGGGTTCGATCGCGCCCGCTCCGAGGCGCGATCCGCCTTCGGCGACGAGCGCGTGTTCTGTGAGCGCTTCGTGGAGCAGCCCCGCCACATCGAGATCCAGATCCTGGCTGACCGCCAAGGCAACGCCCTGTGGTTGGGCGAGCGGGAGTGCTCCCTGCAGCGCCGCAACCAGAAGGTCATCGAGGAGGCGCCCAGCCCCTTCGTGGACGCCGACCTGCGACAGGCCATGGGGGAGCAGGCCGTCCGACTCGCCCGGGCGGTGGGCTACGTGACCGCCGGCACGGTGGAGCTCGTGGTGGACGCCGAAAGGCGCTTCTACTTCCTCGAGATGAACACGCGCCTCCAGGTGGAGCACCCCGTCACCGAGCTGACCACCGGGGTGGACATCGTGGAGATGATGATCCGGACGGCCGCCGGTGAGCCCCTGCCCCTCTCCCAGTCGGACGTAACCCTGGACGGGTGGGCTCTGGAGGCCCGGGTCTATGCCGAGGACGCCCTCAACGGCTTCGTCCCCTCCACCGGCCGCCTGCGACGCTACCTGCCCCCCGCAGAGAGCCCCCTGGTACGCGTGGACACGGGCGTGATGGAGGGCCACGAGATCACGCGGTACTACGATCCCATGATCGCCAAGGTGTGCACCTGGGGCGAGACCCGGGCCGACGCCATCGAGACCATGCAGCAGTCCCTCGACGAGTTCTACATCTCGGGCATCGAGCACAACATCGCCTTCTTGTCGAACCTGGTGGCCCACCCCCGCTTTCAGCAGGGCGATCTGTCCACGGCCTTCATCGAGCAGGAGTACCCGGCCGGCTTTCACCCCAACCACATCAAGCGCGACGATCCCCACCTGCTCACCGCCATCTCCGCGGCGGTGCATCAGCAGCTCACCGAGCGCGCCGCCGGAATCACCGGCCAGCTCCCCGGCCGCACGCGCCCGGTGAACCGCAACTGGATCGTGCTGGTGGACGAGGAGCAGCACGCCGTGCGCGTCACCCCGGACGAAAACGGCGGCTACAACGTGGTGCTGCATGGGGAAGGATTCGCCGTTCGATCCGACTGGTCCCCAGGGCATCCCCTGTTCCGGGGCGCGGTCAACGGCCAGCGCATCACCGTGCAGGTGGAGCCCGATGGGGTAGGCTATCTCATCCGTCACGCCGGCGCCGTGGCGCGTTGCCTGGTGCTCCGGCCGGAGGTGGCCAAGCTCTACAGCCTCCTGCCCGTGCGCCGGGCCCCCGACCTGTCCGAGTATCTGCTGTCGCCCATGCCGGGCGTCCTTCTGTCGCTGCACGTGCAGGAGGGCGACCGGGTGCGCGCCGGCCAGATGCTCGCCATCGTGGAGGCCATGAAGATGGAAAATGTCCTGCGCGCCACCCAGGACGACGTGGTGGCCAGGTGCCGCGCG
This sequence comes from uncultured Myxococcales bacterium, assembly GCA_964346625.1. GTDB lineage: Bacteria > Myxococcota_A > Polyangia > HGW-17 > JAJRWW01 > CAYFWA01. The sequence goes on along the minus strand of CAYFWA010000288.1, from coordinate 1,343 downwards.
AAGCCGGGCGACACCTTGTCGGCGGGCCAGCCCATCCTGGAGTTCGAGGCCAAGGCCAAGACCAAGGCCAAGGCCAAGGCCAAGGCCAAGGCCAAGACCGAGGCCAAGACCGAGGCCAAGTCTTCCTTTGCCCCTCAAACCGATCTGTAGTGTTCTGAAGCGTTCTGGAGCGTTCTGGAGCGTTCTGGAGCGTTCTGGAGCGTTCTGGAGCGTTCTGAAGCGTTCTGGAGCGTTCTGGAGCGTTCTCCAGCGATCTGGTGCGATCTGGAGCGATCTCCAGCAATCTGGTGCGATCTCCAGCGATCTCGAGCGATCTGGTGCGATCTCCAGCGATCTCGAGCGATCTCCAGCGCCGCGACCGCGGCGGTCTGCCCCCCCTACCGCGGTCGCCCCCGATCTTCTACCGCCTCACCTCCACCGTCACGTCCTCGTGTTCCCGGCCGAGCTCCTCACCGAGAAACTCCAGGGCCTTTTCATCCGAGTACAGCGTCCCCTCCAGAAACGCCCGCACCGTCACGTCGGTGAGCCAGACCTGCCGCAGGGTGGACATGCCTCGCTCCAGCACCTCCGGCCGGCTGCACGGTGGGGCGCAACCGGTGGCTAGCACCTCCCCGCCGAGGCCTTCGAACCAGGCCGTGTACTCCGCGCCGGCCTCGTCGGGAATGTCTCCCGAGATGGCGTCACAACCCACCGAGTCCGCGTGGGTCAGACCATCGAACAGATCCGCGGTCTGATGGACGAATCCCGTGTGGGTGCCGTCCACCAGGGTCACCAGCCACCAGGGCGTCGGCGCCACCTCCCGCAATGCCGGCACGTTGTCCTCGTAGTAGATGAGCGCATCGCGGTCCGCGTACACCAGCAGCAGGGGGACATTCGGCGGATCGAAGGTGGTGTCCGGCAGGCTGCAGGCCGAGCCCGACAGGATGATCACCGCCTGTACCGCCGGGTGACGCTCCAGCGGATGCAACCCCGCGAGAAACACGGTGAACGCCCCCAGCGAGTGCCCCATGAGCGCCACCCGCTGCGGGTCCACCGCCTCGGCCAGGTCATCCCCTGACCCCGCCGCTCCGAGCGAGAGCAGCTCGTCGATGACGAAGCCCACGTCCCCGGGCTGGTTTCTCACGTCTTCGAACCAGGGCCCTCCATCGGACCCCATGCGGGTCAGCGGAAAGTCCATCGCCGCCACCACGTAGCCGTGGCTGGCCAGCAGCTCCGCAAGCGCCGCGTGGCTCTCCCGGCTTGCCAGAAAACCATGGGCAAACACCACGAGGGGATACGGACCCCCAATCCGATCTCCCTGCCCCTCCGCGCCCGCCCCCGCACCCACGGCTACCGGTGCCCCC
>CAYFWA010000287.1:6180-7986 GCA_964346625.1 uncultured Myxococcales bacterium | reverse complement strand
CTGGAGTCGCTGTCCCACCTGTCGATCCTGCCCAAGCACGTCTACGGCGTGGGGGCTCTGAACCAGCACCCGGCCAACCACCGGCCGGTGGGCACGGGCCCTTTTCGGTTCGACACCTGGCAGCGCGGTCGCTTCGTGCGCCTGAAGCGCTTCGAGGGCTACTGGGGAGACAAGCCCGCCCTGAAGCGAGTGATATACCGCCTGGTGCGATCCAAGCAGAAGGCCCTGGGCCTGGTGAAGCGCGGGGAGATCGATCTGATGCCCCGCGTGCTGCCGCAGCAGGCCTGCGGAGCCGATGCGCCCATCCGCCAGCCGGCCATCACGAAACGCTATCGCACGGTGATCCACTACCCGGTGCAGTTCTACACGGCGATCTTCAACTTAAAAAACACGCTGTTTTCCGACGTGCGGGTGCGACGGGCGGTGGCGCTGCTCGTGAGGCGGCGCCTCATCGCCGACAAGATCTTCTGCGGCCGGGCTCGGCTCATCGGCGGTCCCTACTGGCCGGGCAAGCCGGGCAACGACCCGGCGGTGAAGCCACGTCGGTTCGACCCGCGCCAGGCCGAGCGACTGCTGTCGGCGGCGGGCTGGAGGGACACGGACGGCGACGGCGTGCGCGACAAGGACGGCAAGCGGTTTTCCTTTTCGTACCTGCGCTTCGCGGAGTCCTCGGTGCAGCGGCGCCTGCTGCCGCTTCTGCGCGAGCAGCTCGCCAAGGCCGGGCTCGAGATGAGCATCGAGACCATTAGCTGGACCGCGGGGCTCAAGCGGCTCAAGCAGCATCGCTTCGACATGACGGATCTGAACTGGCACTACTACTTCGAGCAGGACCTGTATCAGATCTACCACTCGAGTCAGTGCGACGGCGGGTCGAACTACGGCTGCTACCATAACCCCGCGGTGGACGCGCTGCTCGTGAAGATCCGTCGTACGCTTGACGACGAGGCGCGCCACGCCCTCGAGCGCAAGCTCCACCGCCTGCTGCACGAGGACCTGCCGGGCCTCTACCTGTTCAACGTGGGAGACGTGTCGCTCATCAGCCGGCGGTTCATGGGCCTTCAGCCGTCCCCCGAGTGGTTCCAGGTGCGCGACGCCCGGCCTGCGCCCCCCGCCCGGCCTGCGCCCCCCGCTCCGCCAGAGGGCGCACCACGCGCTGGACAGGGAGGCTCCTAGCGTGGCGCGTCCAGGGGAGCGGGAGCCGGCCCGGCGACCGGCGTCGCCCCCGCCGCTACCTGGCGCTGGGCGCTGGGGTCGCTGGTGGGGCCGGCGCGGTCCGTTGGTGCGGCTGCTGGCGCGGCGCTGCGCGGCCGCGGTACCCACGCTGCTGGGCATCTCCTTGGCCACCTTCGCCCTGGTGCATTTGGCCCCGGGGGACGTGACCGCCGGGCAGGGTCGGGGGGCGCTGCGCGGCGGCGGCCTGTCCGAGGAGGCGGCGGAGAACCTGCGCCGGACCTATGGCTTCGACCTGCCCCTGTTCGTCAACCTCGATGTGCAGGATCGCCACCGCCGGGTGGTGCGGGACCTGTCGGCGCTGCTCGAGCCCGCCAAGGCGGGGGAGGCGCAGCGGCGGCTGGTGCGGGCCGGGACCCTGGCCTGGCCAGAGGTGTTCGACGCCCTGGCGTGGCTCACCGCCCCAGGGCCCGGTCTCGGGAGGCAACCCGCAGCAGCGGGGGCCAGGGTGGGCGCCCGGCGGCCGGGGCGGCCATCCGCACGAGAGCCGACCGCGCGAGAGCCGGCCGCACGAGAGCCGGCCGCGCGAGAGCCGACCGCGCGAGAGCCGGCCGCGCGAGAGCCGACCGCGCGAGA
>CAYFWA010000287.1:0-6080 GCA_964346625.1 uncultured Myxococcales bacterium | reverse complement strand
CCGCGCGAGAGCCGACCGCGCGAGAGCCGGCCGCGCGAGAGCCGACCGCGCGAGAGCCGGCACGCGGTGGGGGCCCGAGCCAATCTCCGGCTCCGGCCCGTCTCTGGGTGGGGCAGGCGCTCCGCGAGCGGCTGCGGCGCATCATCCACGCGCACCTGCGTCAGCTCCCCTTGGCGGCGGGGCGCCGCCGGCGGCTGGTGAGCGGATCCGACCGCGCGCTTTTGCGCTGGTTTCGGTACCGGGAGCCCGACTACCGCCCGGGACCCATGGTCGCGGCGGTGGATCGACTGCTCGCCTCGGGCGGCGCCACCGCGGCCCAGCGCCAAGTGCTCCGGCTGCAGAAGCGGGCGGTGCCGGCGCTGATCCGTCGTCTACGCGCCGAGGGGCAAAGGCAGCCCAGCGAGGCGCAGCGGGGGATGCTCACCCGCGCCCTGGCCGACATCACGGGGCACGTGGTGATCTACGATCCCCAAACCCCGGCGGCGGAGCGGCGCTCGGTGCTCGGCCAGTGGCGGGATTGGTGGCGCGTCGAGGAGACGGTCTATCGCGATCTGTCGGGCTGGGAGCACCTCACGGGGGCGCTGACGCGCACCCGCTACGCGCGCTGGCTGGGGCGGCTGGCCACCGGGGACTTCGGCGAGTCGAGCTACTACCGCCGGCGGGCCTGGGATGTCATCTCAGAGCGGCTGCCGGTGACCCTGGGGCTGAACCTGGCGGCCCTGTTGCTGGCCTACCTGGTGGCGATCCCCCTTGGGGTCTGGGCCGCGGCTCACCGGGGCCGCGCGGTGGACTGGCTGGTGAGCGGTGGGCTGCTTTTGCTCTACTCCCTGCCAGTGTACTGGGTGGGGTTGATGCTGGTGATCTACCTCGGCGGTATCGAGGGGCCGGCCTGGTTCCCCACGGGGGGCCTGCATTCGTTCCGGCCGGCGGACTACCCGGCGGGCAGCACCCTGCTGGACTTGCTGTGGCACGCGGTGCTGCCGGTGTTCTGCCTGGGCTACGCGGCGCTGGCGGTGGTGTCGCGCTATCAGCGCGCCGGAATGATCGAGGTGCTCGGCCAGGACTACATCCGCACCGCCCGGGCCAAGGGGCTGTCCGAGCGCCGGGTGGTCTGGCGCCACGGGCTGCGCAACGGCGTGCTGCCGGTGATCAACCTGCTGGGGATGCAGATCCCGTATCTGCTCAGCGGCTCGGTGATCGTGGAGACCATCTTCGATCTGCCGGGGCTCGGCTCGCTTTTACTTTTGTCCATCCACCAGCGCGACACCAACGTGCTCATGGGGCTTTTGTCCCTCACGGCGGTGTTGACCCTGGTGGGGTTGCTGCTCGCGGATCTGCTCATGCTGTGGGCGGATCCGCGGATCACCCTGGAGCCGGGGGGCGCGCGCGTGGCCGCGGAGTCGCGCAGGGAGGGGACGCCGTGAGGGCCCGGGAGGTGTGGCGCCGGTTCTGGGCCCAGCGCCTGGCGCGGGTGGCGCTGCTGACGCTGGCGGGGCTGACCGTCGTGGCGGTGGGCGCGGACTGCCTCGCCTCCGATTTGCCCATTTTGATGCGCTTCGAAGGGCGGCTGTACGTGCTGCCCAACGTCACGCGGCCCGGGGAGCTGCGGCGCCACGACGTGCAGAGCTTGCGGCGCGCCTTCGGCCCGGACGACTGGGCCGCGGACCCCCTGATCCCCTACGGGCCCCAGCAGACCCAGCCGGGCGGGCGGCTGGACATCAACCAGCCGCCGGGGGGGGCGCACTGGCTGGGCACCGATGACGTGGGGCGCGACGTGGCGGCCCAGCTCGTCCACGGCGCGCGATCGGCGCTGCTGGTGGGGGTGCTCTCGGTGCTTCTGTACGTGTGGGTGGGCCTGTGGCTGGGGGCGCTGGCCGGCTACCTGGGCGGTGTGGTGGACACGCTGACCAACTGGGCGGTGGCGGTGATGGCGACCTTCCCCACCTTCTTGCTGGTGCTGGGTATTCAGGGGCTGTTGCAGGCGCGCTCTCTGTGGGGGCTGGTGCTGGTGCTGGGGCTCACGGGGTGGGCGTCGGTGGCCCGCATCGTGCGCGGGGAGGTGCTGCGCGCGGTGGCTCAGCCCCACGTGCTGGCGGCCCGCTCCCTGGGCGCCGCGCACCCCCGCATCCTGGTGCTGCACGTGCTGCCCGCCGCGGCGGGACCGGTGGCCGTGGCAGCCACCTTCGGCATGGCGGGCGCCATCCTGATGGAGTCGGCGCTGTCTTTTCTGGGCCTGGGATCCGACGCAGCGAGCTGGGGTCGGTTGCTGGCCATCGCCCAGGTGAATCGCTCGGCCTGGTGGCTCGCGTTGTTCCCCGGGATCGCGATCTCTGTTACAGTGCTGGCGTACAATTTCGTGGCCGAAGGGATCCAGGACGCTCAGGATCCCCGGGTCGCCATTCGACCCCGGCCGTCGCTCTGGCGGCGGCTACGCAGAAAACCAGACCAGAAAACCGGGGCATCAGAGCAGTGCTAGGATTCGTGAAACGCTTCTTGCCGGTGAACGGCAACCGGGTCGCGCACTACCGACGAGGCGCCGGACCGACCCTCGTGCTGATCCACGGCCTGCCCACCTCGTGTTTCCTGTGGCGGGACGTGCTGGCCGCCCTGCAGCGCAACTATCAGATCGTGGCGCCCGACCTACTGGGGCTCGGCGACACCTCCGGACCCATGGACGCCGATCACTCCCTGCGAGGGCAGGCCGCCATGGTGGACGGCCTGCTCGAGGCACTGGACGTCGATCAGGCCGTGGTGGTGGGGCACGACGTCGGAGGCGCCGTCGCCCAGATTCTGGCGCTGGAGTTTCCCCGGCGCGTTCGAGGGATCGCGCTGGTGGCGTCGGCGGCCTACGACAACTGGCCGGTGCCGGTGATCCGCTACTTCCAGCGCCTGGCGCGGCACCCCAGCGTATGGCGCGTCGCCCTGCGGGCCGGGATCACCCAGCGGGTGGGGTTGGCGGATCACGGCTTTCGAAAGGGAGTCAAGTTCCCGGGGTCGCTCACGGACCAGGAGATCGCCGAGTACCTGCGACCGCATCGCCTGAGCGCTTCGTCCCGGGAGCACATGCGCCGGTTGCTGCTCGCGCTGGACAACCGGGACACGGTGGCGGCGGGTCACCGCCTCGGAGAGCTCGAGATCCCCGCCCTGGTGATCTGGGGGGCCGACGACGCTTTCCTGCCCCCGGTATGGGGCCGGCGTTTGACCCGGGATCTACGCCAGAGCACGCTCCAGGTCCTGGGAGACTGCGGCCACTTCGTCCCCGAGGAGCGCGCCGGCGAGCTGTCCGGCCTCATCGACGCCTTCGCCCAGAAGATCGCGCTGCAGCAGTGAGCCACCTCGGCCGCCCCCCCACTCTTCCCAACGGGGCCGGGTTATCGTTCAGTTGCCAACGGGGCCGGCGGGCTCATTTGCGGCGCTTGTGGCTCTTTTTGGGGCCGCGGTCCTTGATGGGCTTGACCTGCTTGGCCTTGACGGTGGCGGGGTCGAAGTCGGGCCAGCTCGCCTCGCTGAGGTCCAGCTCGCCGCGCGTGACCTGGTCGAGCACCTGACGCCGTCGCCGCAGCACGTCCTTGAAGCTGCGGATGAGCACGGGGTGCTTTTCGTAGATCTTCAGGTACTCTTCGCGGCGCAGCAGCATGATCCAGGAGCGGGCCGTGGTGCGGGCGGTGAAGATCTGCGGCCGGCCATCGATGAGGGACTCCTCCCCCGAGACGCCCCCAGGGTCGAGCAACATGCGGATGGTGCGTCCCTCGGGGTTCTCGTGCGACAGCTCGATGGTGCCCGACATGAGCAGGCACAGGGTCTTGGAGGGGGTGCCCTGCTTGACGATGATCTCGTCGTCGGCCACCTCGAGGATCTCGAACCGGGGGCAGATCTCGTCGCGCTCCTTCGGCTCGAACAGACGGAAGAAGCCTGCTCGCTGCAGCATGTTGTCCACCACGCGCTCCTCCACCACGCGCAGCATGGCGTACAGGGAGGCGGGGTGGTCGGTGAGCAGCTCCTCGGCCTGGGGGCGGTCGAGCGCGACGACCTCCACGTCGCCGACGGCCTTCACCCGGGTCTTCATGCCCGCGGTGTTGACGAAGGACTGCTCGCCGATGATCGTGCCGGGATGGAGCCGGGCGATCTCGCGCTGCTCCTCGTCCGGGGTCACGGCCACGGCCTCACCGCTGAGCAGGGAAAAGAGCCGGTCCGCGCCGCTGCCGGTGCGGGCGATGGTGGCCTCGGGCGCGAAGCACTGGATCCGGTCCGGGCCGGCGTGCTGCAGGAGCTGCTCGCGCGACAGGCCCTCGAACAGCAGGCTGCTCTGCAAAACCCGGAACACGCGATCCTCTTCGCTGGTGGCCTCCTTTTCGATCTGCGCGAGATCGTCGGGGGGCAACCCGCTGCTGCGCCCGGTGCGCAGCCCCGCCAGGAGGGTGCCCGCGTCCCGGCGCGACAGGACCATGAACACCTCCTGTGGCGCGGTGGGGCCGGGCTGGGGGCCGGACACCCGGGGGTGGGTGCCGCGGGGCTTTGAGGCCGGCTTGGGCTCGCCGCTCGCCTCCTCCCAGTAGGAGACCGGGGGCGGGGGCGGGGCCGCGGCCACGAGCTGCTTGTCCCCCCTGAAGGGGGAGCCGGAACGCGCCGAGACCGCGTACTCTTCGAGATCGATCTCGGTGGTGGGCTCGCGCTGGTACTTCGCGGCCTGCCCGGCCTGGATGGGCAGCAGGGGCGACAGGGGCGGGGGCAGAGGCGTAGCGTCGAGCTCCTCGTAGTCCGACTCCAGCGCGGGTCGCGTCTCCCCGAGGCTCACTCGGCTGCTGGAGGCGGCCTGGCTCAGCAGGGACTTGGCCGTGCCCCCCGCGCCCGGTTGGCTGGGCTTGGACTTGCGCTTGTTGCCCTTGATCTGGGTGGCCAGCATCTTGAGCAGCCGGCGGGCACCCTCGACGCTCTCGTCGGGGGCGCCGCTCTTGACTGCCTTCTGGCACGCGGCCAGGGCGTACCGATCCTGGCCGCTTTTGACATAGATCTCGGCGGCCCGGAAATACGAGGCGCCGCAAGCGTCGGCATCCCCGGCCGTGCCCTGCAGGCTGCCGAGCTCGCACCACAGGTCGGGATGGTTGGGATCGGCCGCCAGCGAGGTTTCGTAAAGCTTTATGGCCTGACGGATCTTTTGCTTCGCCAGGAGCTTCTGCGTCTTTTCACGCAGCTTTTGGATGTCGATGCTCATGAGGGTAGCGTCATGCGCTTGTAATCCATCCCACTATTATGTTCAAGATATTAATGGGAGTTGCGGTGTCTCTCAAGGAAAAACTACGCGTGAACCCGTTGTTTTCCATTTAACAGAAAAATATCGTCAGATCGGATGAATCACTGCGAAACGAGCAAAAACCTTGACATTACAGGAATAAAATAAATATTTACTGTTTCGCCCTATTGGGGGCGATGGTTAGATGCCGAGATCATGAAGAGTATCTTCTACGTCGTCAACCCGGAGCACCCGCAACCGCGGAAGATCCGTCAGCTCGCCGAGATCCTCGATGAGGGTGGCGTCGTCGCCTACCCCACCGACACGGTGTACGGCTTCGGGTGTGACCTGATGAACCGCAAGGCCATCGAGCGGATCTATCGGCTCAAGCGGCTGGATCCCAAGCACCTGCTGTCCTTTGTTTGCCCCGACCTCAGTGAGATCGCCCGCTACGCCCACGTGAGTGACGTGGCCTACCGCGTGCTTCGCCGGATCCTACCCGGATCGTACACGATTATCCTGGAGGCCACGCGCGAGGTGCCCAAGAAGCTGCTTCAGAAGCGAAAGGAGGTGGGCATCCGTGTGCCGGACTGCCCCATCGCCTTGGACCTGGCCCGGGAGCTCGGCCGGCCCATCCTGTCTTCCTCGGTGGAAGACGGCGACGGGCAGCCGATGAACGACCCGGTGGATATCCGGGAGCGCTACGACAGGCAGCTCGACGCCGTGGTGGATGGCGGCTACCTGCTCGCCGAGCCTTCCACCGTGCTGCGCATGGTGGAAGACGAGATCGAGATCATCCGCGAGGGCAAGGGCTCCCTGGATGATCTCTGAGGGCTCGCGCAAGAATAAG
>CAYFWA010000286.1:0-8000 GCA_964346625.1 uncultured Myxococcales bacterium | reverse complement strand
GGGGGCCTCGGGGGCCTCGGGCGCTTCGGGGGCTTCGGGGGCTTCGGGCGCTTCGGGCGCTTCGGGCTCGGGATCGCTCATGAGGTCGCGTGTCGAACGAAAGGTCGAAAGACGACCCGCGCCATACTATCCGGAAGGCTCGGGAATTCAACCGCTCCGACTGGCCTGCCGGAACGCTTCGGTGAAGCGCCGGGCGGTGGCCTCGATGTCCGACGCGGCCAGCACCCCGGAGATGGCCGCCGCGGCGTGGGCGCCGGCCGCCGCCACGGACGCGGCCCGGGCGAGGTCGACGCCGCCGATGGCCACCACGGGCAGCGCCACCGCCGCGCAGGCCTTCGCCAGGGTCTGCAGCCCCTGCACCGGGTCGGCGTCGGCCTTGGTGTGCGTGGGGTACACCGGGCCGAAGCCGAGGTAGGAGTAGGCCAGCGGGCTCGCGGCGGCCTCGCGGAGCTGGTGCAGGTCGTGGGTGGAGCGCCCCATCTGCTGATGGGGTCGCAGCAGGCTTCGGGCGGGCTCCACCGCGCCGTCGTGCTGCCCGAGGTGCACGCCGTCGGCGTCCACCTCCGCCGCCAGCCGGATGTCGTCGTTGACATAGAACGGGATCGACGCCTCCCGCGCGAGCTGCCGCAGGGCCTCGGCCAGCGGCCGCACCTCGTCGCGCGCCCGTCCCTTGGCCCGAAGCTGCAGGGCCACGCACCCGCCGCGGATCAGCGCCTCGGCGGCGCGCCGGGGCTCGGCCTGACCGCGCCGCGCGAGGGTGTCCAGATCCAGGATGGCGTACAGGCCGGGCGAAAACGGGGGGCGGGGCGGCGTCATGGGGGCGTCGTGGGGCGGTGGCACGGGAAATGGGTCGACGCGAGAAGCGGCCGGGTGGGTCACCGGGCGCGCGGGCGCGGCCGGCGCCGGTGGCGCCGCAGCCAGCGCTTGCGCAGCTCCTCGAAGGTGGGCACCTCGTCGGTGAACCGCGAGAACCCCTTGGGCCGCATCACCTTGGCCTTCACGGCGGCGGGCGCGTAGCGCAGGTCCCGCATCATGTGGTACACGCGCCGATAGTTCTTGGACTTCAGCCGCTGGAGGAAGTCCTTGCCAAAGGGCTGGATGTTGTAGTGCCAGCGATCGGTGCGCATGGGGTACTTGTTGTGTCGCACCGTGCGCACCAGCAGGGTCTTTTCGTCCCAGGGCACGCGGTTCATGTTCGCCATGAACCCCGAGGAGTAGGGCAGATACATCTCCGCGTTGGACAGGTACACGATCCGGATGGACGCCTTCAGCCGCCGGGCCGCGGCGCAGATGCCGGAAAAGACCTTCTTGCCGTGCAGGTCGCCCGAAAGGGCCTGGATCCGGCCCTCTTGCCACATCGTCCGCACCCGTCGGTAGTAGGTGGCGTTCGACAGCCAGGTGGTGCCCTGGCCGCCGCGGCGGCGCTTGCGGGTCCAGCGGTGGTAGGGCTTGAGGAACTTGCGGTAGCGCTTGTACAGAAACTCCAGGTAGGGCAGCCGCTCGGTGCCCCCGTAGTGTTTGTGCAAAAGCGCCTTCATCTGCGCGGGCTGGTTCCACGTCTTGATGAAGTCGTCGGCCGTGGGCGACTCCAGGATCAGCGCCCGGTAGATCCAGTGCAGCCGCGTCACGAAGGGATCGTAGTCCATCAGCCACACGTAGCGGGAGCGCGCCATGGCCATCAGGGTGTAGTTCTGGTCCGCGCCCACCCCCACGTAGCCGCCTCCCAGGCCCTTGATGTACGGGCCGTAGAGCTGCAGCTCCGTCTCGTTGGAGCGCAGGTAGCGCTGGCCCTCGATGGGCTTGAGCTGCTCGCGGGCCGACACGCGGAAGGCACGCTTTTGGGCCGTGGTGAGCGGGGCCGCGGCGGCCTCGCGCGTCCCCGGCTCGCCGGGCCGCGGCGCGACGAGCAGCAGCGCCGCCACCAGCAGCGCGGCTAGCGGCGGTGCGACGAGCAGCCGCGCGGCCATCCACCGCGCGGCCATCCGCCGCGCGGCCATCCGCCGCGCGGCCATCCGCCGCGCGGCCATCCACCGCGCGGCCATCCGCCGCGCGGCCACGCGCGGCGTGGAGGCTCGGATTTGGCGGGATGCTCTGGATCGTAGGACTGATTTCATCAGTGGGCTCATCGGGCTCATCGGGCTCATCGGGCTCTACCCAGCGTTTGGAGCGGTCGTTTACCACGGCTGGGACCGACCATGAAAGCGTTTCTGCGGTGGCGGCCCGCAGGGGGCGCGCCCCCGCCGCCCCCCCCGCGCACCCGACAGGGGATCAGCCGCCGCCCCCTGCGGGGGATCAGTCGCCGCCCCCGCCCCGCCTGCCCCGCCTGCCGGCACCCCAGGGACCCGGTTTTCGGCAGGGGGTTGACTCCCCACCCCCACCCTCTATTAGAAGGTGGGTTACCGGTGGCGGGTTCTACCGGACCGGCGACGGAAAAAACGAATGAATCCGGTCTCGTCTTCAACGCCGACTCCAAGGGCGGGGGTTGGGGACCCGGGGCCGGGACCCTTCCCCCAGCCTCCGATTGGGCCGCACGCCCACCCGGGTGAAGGGAAGGGCCAAAGGAGCACAGATGAGCGAGAAAGGCGCCTCCGGGCAGGGTTCGTCGCAGGGTGGCTCGCAGACCGGGTCGCAAAACGGGTCGCAGAGCGAAGAGATCCTCGGGCCGGATGATCGGTTTCATTTCACCTGCCACGGCGGGCTGGAGTGCTTCACCCACTGCTGTCGGGACGTGACGATCTTCCTCACGCCCTACGACGTGCTGCGGATGCGGCGCCACCTGCAGATGGGCTCCCGGGAGTTTTTGGACAAGTACACGTTGATCTCGCAAGCGCACGTCATCCCGCTGGTGCTGCTCAAGATGGACGAGGAAAACGACAAACGCTGTCAGCTCGTCACCGAGCAGGGTTGTACCATCTACGAGGACCGGCCTTGGGCCTGCCGCATGTTCCCGCTGGATCTCGGCGAGGAGGGCGGCTACCGCCTGGCGGCCGGACCCGAGCGGTGCAAGGGCATCGGCCAGGGCGAGGAGCGCCGGGTGCGCCACTACCTCGAGGAGCAGGGCACCAAACCCTACGAGGTGGCCGAGAAGGCCTACCTCGCCGTCACCCGCGATCCGCGGGTCGCCGACTTGGACGTGGAAAATCCGGCGATCTTCAAGATGATCTTCATGGCCACCTACAACCTGGACGCCTTCCGGGAGTTCGTCTTCGAGTCCACTTTCCTGCAGCGCTTCTCCCTGCCGGTGGAGCGGGTGGACAAGATCCGCATCGACGACGAGGCGCTGCTCGAGTTCGGCTACGACTGGCTCGACTTCGGCCTGTTCGGTCGCATGAACTTTCAGGTGGGCGAGCAGGCCGCCCAGGAGGTGGAGCGCAAGGTCGCCGAGGGCAAGATCCCCGGCATCAAGGCCAAGCCTCCCGAACAGGATTCCTCGGGGTCCCCCACCGACGAAAGCGACCCCCGCACCGGAAACTGATGATGGAACCCACCGTGCCCAACGCTCCGTCGGCCAACATCGAGCCGCTCGAGGCCGAGACCTTCCGCTTCTCGTGCCACCCCGGCGTCTCCTGCTTCGGCGCCTGCTGCTCGGACCTCACGCTGATGCTGTTGCCCTACGACGTGCTGCGGCTGCGCCGCCGCCTCGGGCTCGGCTCCCGGGAGTTTCTGGACACCTACACCGAGACCCTCGAGGGCGACGGCGGCGTGCCTCGCGTCCAGCTCCGCATGGGCGACGACGAGCAGCGGAGCTGCCCCTTCGTGGACGACGGCGCCTGCACCGTCTACGAGGATCGCCCCGGCGCCTGCCGCATGTTCCCCCTGGGCCGCGCCGCCACCGCGGGCCGCGTCTTCCCCGGCGGTCCCGGCGGTCCCGGCGGTTTCGGCGGTCCCGGTGGTCCCGGCGGCCCCGGCGGCCGCGGCCGCCCGGGCGGCCCCGGCGTGAAGGTCCCGGCCTCCGGCCCGCCGGAGGGCTTCGATTCCCCCACCGGCCCCGGCGGGGCTTCCACTCCTGGCTCCCCCACCGAAGGCTCCACCGGCTCCCCCACGCAGGAGCGCTTCTTCCTGGTGCGCGAGCCGGTCTGCAACGGCTTCGCCGAGGCCACCGCCGAGTGGGACGTGCGCCGGTTCATCGAGGACCAGGGCGCGGGCCCCTACCTGGCGCAAAACGACGCCTGGCTGCCCGTGTTCACGCGGCTGCCCGCCCTAGCCCGCGACCCTCACGCCGAGCAGCGCTTCTCGGTGTTTCACACCGCGGCCTACGACCTGGACCGCTTCCGCGATCTGGCCACCGGTGAGGCCTTCACCAGCCGCTTCGCCCTCGACCCCGCCGAGCTCGAGCGCCTGCGTTACGACGACGAGGCCCTGCTCTCCTTTGCCATCCGCTGGCTACGCTTCGCCCTGTTCGGCGAGCCCACCATGCAGCTCTGACTCGAGTTTCGCCCTTTTTTCCTGCTGCGAACGGCCGAAATCGCCCACGACTGCGTTGCTCGGCGGATTTATTGCTCAACGTACTACAGATGAGCAACGCAGCCAGCCGGGAAGGATCGGCGGCCTGAACGATCAGGTTATTCGTGATCGGGGCCTGACTCCCCGATTCGGAAACGGCCGCTTTGTCGCGCGGGGCGATCCCCGTGCTTCGCGCCAACCCGTGGTATACTCGCCCCTGGATCGGGTAGGAGAGTCTCTTGAGCGAGGGAAACAAGCGAACCGCCGCTCGAGCCGGGGAGAAGCAAGGGACCTACGAGGCGCTGCGGCGGCTGCCGGAAAACCAGGTGGGCGAGATCATCGACGGTGAGCTGATCACGCGGCCACGGCCCACGGGGCGCCACCTGCTCGCCAGCTCCTGTCTGGGCCACGATCTCATCGGGCCCTTCCATCGGGGCGACGGCGGTCCGGGGGGCTGGTGGATCCTCGACGAGCCCGAGCTGGACCTCGAGGGGCACACCGTGGTTCCGGACCTCGCCGGATGGCGACGGGAGCGGCTGCCCCGGCTTCCCGAGGGGCATCGGTTCTTCGTGGCGCCCGATTGGGTGTGCGAGGTGCTCTCGCCGGCTACGGCCCGGCTGGATCGCACCCGCAAGATGTCGCTGTACGCCGCCGCGGCGGTCTCACACCTCTGGCTGCTGGATCCAGCGCTCGAGACCTTGGAGGTCTACGCGCTGCGCGAGCAGCGCTGGACGCTGGTGCAGAGCCACAGCGGGGACGAGACGGTGCGGGCCCCGCCCTTCGAGGCGATCGCGCTTTCGCTCGCGGGGCTGTGGGCACGCTGAGCTCCGGGTCGGGGTCTGCCGCTCCGGGTGGGGGTCTGCCGCTCCGGGTCGGAGTCCCCGACTTGTCTGCTGGTGGCCGGGCTATTCGAAGTCGGGAAGGAGATCCTCGAGCAGCACCGAGGCGTCGTAGGGGGAGCCGTCGCGCTCGAGGGTGAAGGGAATGGCCTCGCCCAGGGCGGAGGCGTCCACGGCGTGCTCGACGCCCAGGGCGCCCTCGACGGTGATGTCGTGGTCCCCGGCCTGCAGGATCCGGTCGCCTGGGCGCAGGCCCTCGGCCGCCGCGGAGGTGTCGGGCAGCACGGCCTCCACGCGGACCTCGCCCAAGGCCGTCTGTTCCCAGGTGAAGCCCACGCCCACCCACTCGGCGGGGTCCACGTGGTACGGGTCGGGGTACCGCTGCAGGGTGAGCGTGCGCGTCGGGTAGTCCACCGTGAGCTGGAAGTAGCGCAGGTACGACGCCCCCAGCAGGGCGTCCACCTGCCGGCCCACCTCCTCGGAGACCCCCGCCAGGGCCACCGAGCCGCGCACCGCCAGGGTCTCCACCGACGTCACGGCGCTGGCTTGGGGCGCGTCCTGCAGCGCCACGGAGGAGGCGCGGCTCAGCTCGATGTCGGCGGGGCCGTCCACCGTGATCACCTGCAGCCCGCGCAGGACCGGCCGCTGCGGCCGCGCGGCGGCCAGGGCGTCGTAGAGCGACTCGCGCAGCACCACCGAGGTGGCGCCCGTGTCCAGCACGGCGTCCACGGCGTGGTCCTCGATCCAAAGCGGCACCACCACGCGGGTGGCCGGCACCTGCAGGTCCTGCTGCTCGGTGAGCCGGAGCCAGCCGCCGCCGCGCAGCGCAAAGCCCACCTGCAGGGCGGGCGCCAGGTCGGCGCCGTGGGCCGGGACCGCGCCGTCGAGGTCGGGCAACAGCAGGGCCACGGCGCCGCGGTAGTCCACGGTCAGGGCGAAGGGGCGCAGCAGGTCGCCGCCGAGGATCCCCGCGACCCCGAGGTCATCGAGCGCGGTGCCGAACAGGTCGAGCACACCCAGGGGCGGCTCGAGGAAGGTGATCCCCAGCGTCGCGAGGCGTGCCGGCCGGTACCGGCCGGCGGGCAGGGGGTAGGCATCCGGATCCAGCAGGGTGGCCGGCGACCCGGTGTCGAGCAGCAGCGCGCGGGGCGCGCCGTCGTCCACCTGGGCTGGCACGCGCGGCACGTCCGAGTAGAAGGTCAGCGGGACGGCGGTGGCGCCCTCGCCCTCGTAGCGCAGCGGCTCCTCGCCCCCGCCGCAGGCGCCCAGGAGCAACAGGGTCAGTGCGGCGAGCGCCAGGAGGGCGGCTCGCGGGGTCCTCACGATCCGGATCTCGAGGAAGCCGTAGCGCATTGGCGCAGTATAGCAGGAGGATCTGCCTCCGGTGCCTCCGGTGCCTCCGGTGCCTCCGGTGCCTCCGGTGGCTGTCGGAGATCACTCCGGGCACAGAGACCGGAACACGCGAGGCCGTGGCGCAGGAGAATCCGGGATACAATTGGCGTCCCCGCGAAAAGTCGCTAAGGTAGGTCCCATAGACATGTCTGTCCCCTTTCCCAGGTTCTTGCTCGGCGTGGCCAGCTTGGCGTTGCTCGTGGCGGGCTGCAGCTCCTCCACCAGCGGGGGGGACCCGCCGCCGCCGGCGCGCGGCATGCGGCTCGCGCCGCGGCCGGCCCCTTCACCCCCGGGCACGCGGGCGCGGCGACGAGCCACCGATCCGGCGCGCCGCACCGCACCCATGGCGCCCCCGCGGCGGGTTCGGCGGCGGGCGCCGACGCCGCCCCCCACGCCGGCGCAGCGGATGCGGGCCCGGCTGCAGGATCACCCCGCGGATCACGACACCCGGGAGAAGCTGGCCCGCCACCTGCTCGAGCGCGGGGATCTCCCGGCGGCGCGGGTCGAGCTGAAGCGGCTGCTCGAGGTGCCCCAGCGGGCCCAGGTGGCGCGGGTGCTGCTGAGCCGGCTGCATCGCTCGGTGAATCGGCTCGACCAGGCCAAACGATGGGGCCGACGTGCGGTGAAGGGGGATCCAAAGGACCCGGAGGCGCGCAAGCACCTGGGGCTCGCCTACCTGGCGGCCCGCGAGCGCGCCCGGGCCACCACCCACCTAAAGGAGGCGGTGAAGCTGGCGCCCAAGCGCGCCGATCTGTGGCGCAGCCTCGGCCAGGTGTGGCTCGAGCGCCGCACGCACCGCGAGGCGGTGCGTGCCCTGAAGCGGGCCACCGCGCTGGCGCCCACCGATCCGTGGCCCCAGACCCTGCTGGGAGACGCCTATTGGGGCCTGAGCCTGCACCGCAAGGCCGAGCGGGCCTACCGCAAGGCGGTGACGCTCACCGGCGGGGCGCCGGTGTACCGCGCCGTGGCCCTGGACAAGCTCGGCGTGCTCTACAAGCAGATGGGGCGCCTGCGGGGGGCCCGCAAGGTACTGCAAGCCTGCCAGAAGATGTTCCCCCACCTGGGCTGCCCCTATACCAAGGTCGCCCTCATGCCCGCCAACCCCATTCGCGTGCCGGGCGGTGCGCCCGTGCGCGAGTACTGATACTGACGAGGGTCCCACTTTGTCCCGAGTGGGCGGGGGATCGCTAGAAGGATAGGCCCGGCGCGGGAACGCGCTGCTATTGCGGGATATTCAACCGATGAGCCGCTGGTGACTGGATCATTTTAGCATGCTGGAATGATCCAGTCCAGACCCGCGAGCGAAGCGAGCTCACGCAGCCAGCC
>CAYFWA010000285.1:6435-8004 GCA_964346625.1 uncultured Myxococcales bacterium | reverse complement strand
CCCCCCTCGCCCCGAAAAAGCGCGGTTTTTCGGGGCTCACCCCCAATCACCTGGGGCTTCGCGCCGCTGCAGGGAAAGCTGCCTTGTTGCCGACGATCACGTTTTCGGTCCTACGAGACCCCTGAACGGGGTAACAGCGAGACTCACGAGTTGAGCTGGATTCCGGGACATGCAGCGCTCTCGGGCGGGACGGCGGGCAGGGAGATCCTACGCGGCCACGCGGGCGATCTCCCCGTCCGGCCTCCCGGGCCATTCTCTGGTTTTAGCGGCGATCCGGCGCGCCGCAACCCCTCGGCGCCGCGAGGCTGGCCTCCTCGTGGCAGCAGTCCTCGTGGCAGCAGTCCTCGTGGCTGGCCTCCTCGTGTTCGCGCTCAGGGTGGGGCGTTCGCTCGGGGCCCCGCGAAGCGGGCGCGGCCGAAGCGCGACGCGCGGTGGAAGTTGCCCTGGCCCAGGATGGGCGACCAGGCCAGGGCGGCCCGCTGGCCGTCGCGGAAGCTGTAGAGGTTCAGGCGCCACACGTCGCCCGGCCGCGGCGGGATCGCCAGGCCGGGGCGGCGCTCGGCCGCGGGCGCGAGGGCCGCCCACGGCAGGGCGAGCTCCACCACGTAGCGTCCACGGCGTGGCTGCACCGTCACCGCGCGGCGCAGCCCGCTTTTCCAGCCCTCGTGGCCGAAGCGCAGGCCCCCGCCGCGCCGGCGCCGCCGCCGGGGGCGGTTGTAGTCCTCGAAGCGCGTGTCCCACACCGCCTCGGCCACGTCCACCTGGATCTCGTAGTAGTGGCGGTTGTCGCCCGGATCACCGGGCTGAAGCATCAGCTCCACCCCGGAGGCCTTGGCCCAGATGTGCGGATCCGGCTGATCGCGGGAAAAGGGCGAGGTGGGCTTGGCGTCGCGTACCACCACCCCGACGTACAGGTGCTGGTCATCCCACCCGAGGCGGGCGCGGGCCCGCACCGGGGAGCCGGGCACGGCCTTGCCCGAGCCGGGGTGCACGAAGGGGCCGGTGCGGCCGGCGCGCTTCCAGGCGGCCTCGTCCAATCGGCCGTCCACGGTGATGGCCCCCTTCGCCACGCGGGTCACCTTCACCTCGGGGATGCGCCCAGCGCTGCGATCCGGCCCGTCGCTGCGGTCGCCCGAGCAGGAGCCGCAGCCCGAGCCGCAGCCCGAGCCGCAGCCCGCGAGCCCGAGGGCGACCCCCATCCACGTCGGCCCCACGAGGGCGGCCACCATCCACGTCGGCCCCACGAGGGCGGCCACCATCCACGTCGGCCCCACGAGGGCGGTCACATGGGCTCCAACCGAACCCTGGCCGACGAGGCGTCTCCGCCTTCGACTTTGCCTTCGACTTTGCCTTCGCGATGGGCACACCATATCTCGCATGCCTTCCAGCATACCGGACAATCCCCTCACCGTCCGCAGCCTTGGAATCGGGCGACGCGGCGACGAGGCTTCGCGGCGACGAGACTTCGCGGCGACGCGGGGTGAGCAGAAATTGAGCAGGTTTTGAGCGGTGAGCGCTTCGAGGGGGGTGATAGCGTCAATCTCATCCGGATGAGATTGACGCGGACAT
>CAYFWA010000285.1:5415-6335 GCA_964346625.1 uncultured Myxococcales bacterium | reverse complement strand
CCGGATGAGATTGACACGGACATCCGGATGAGATTGACACGGACATCCGGATGAGATTGACACGGACATCCGGATGAGTACGCCTCTGGATAGACGGAACCCCGGCAGGCTCCGTCCCGGCCCCCCAGTCCGCGGCACGGATCCCGTTCGCAGGTCCCCCTTGCCCTCTTCCCCGTCGTCCCGTCCGTCCGGGTCCCGTCCCCGTCCTTTCTGTCCGTTCGAATACGCCCGAATATGCCTTGAGTTTTTACCCAGCAATCACGATAATGGGACCAGTTTTATCAAAAAGGTGCAAAAATGCAGAATCCAACCCTGGGGAATACGGATCCGGTGTGTCGTCGCGACGGGGGACAACCGCAAGCACCGCCAGAGCCGCGCGTCGCAGCCGGCTGGCGGCTCGGAGGGCACGCGCGATACCTTTCCCCGTTGCTGGCGATGGCCTTGATCCTGGGGTCGGGCTGCGGAGACGACGGCGGGGGCGACGGGCCGGATGCTGGCGGCAACGGCAACGACAACGACAACGGAAACAGCGTATCGCGCTGCGGCGATGGCCAGGTGGATGGCGTCGAAGAGTGTGACGACGGCGCCGCAAACAGCGACAGCACCCCGGATGCCTGCCGCACGGACTGCACGCTGCCCGCCTGTGGCGACGGCGTGGTGGACACCGCAGAAGCCTGTGACGACGGGGCCCAAAACAGCGACGAGGTACCGGACGCCTGCCGGGAGGACTGCTCCGAACCGCGCTGCGGCGACGGCGTGGTGGACCTGCTGCATCAGGAGACCTGCGACGCAGGGGAAGCGCTGCCCACCCGCACCTGCGGGCCGAGCTGCCGGGTGATCTTCTGCGGAAACGGGGTTCTCGAGACAGACGAGGTCTGCGACGACGGCAACAACGAGGCGGATGACGGCTGCGCCCCCGA
>CAYFWA010000285.1:230-5315 GCA_964346625.1 uncultured Myxococcales bacterium | reverse complement strand
CTGCCAATCGGACGAGTCCTGCGGCAACGGCATCACCGACGTGGCCGCCGGCGAGCAGTGCGACGACGGCAACACCACCGACGGCGACGGTTGCTCGGCCCTCTGCCTCGCCGAGTTTTGCGGCAACGGCTCCCTGGACGCCTCCGAGATCTGCGACGACGGCAACACCCGGTCGGGGGACGGCTGCCGTTCGGACTGCCAATCGGACGAGTCCTGCGGCAACGGCATCACCGACGTGGCCGCCGGCGAGGCCTGCGACGACGGCAACACCGTCGACGGCGACGGTTGCCAGAGCGACTGCTCGCTGCCGAGCTGCGGCGACGGCTCGCTGGACGCCTCCGAGATCTGCGATGACGGCAACCAGCAGTCCGGAGACGGCTGCAACGAGTACTGCACCTCGGACGAGTCCTGCGGCAATGGGGTGGTGGACGTCGCCGCCGGCGAGATGTGTGACGACGGCAACAACATCGACGGCGACGGCTGCCAGGCCAACTGCGCCATCCCGGGCTGCGGCGACGGCGTGCTGGACCCGGCGGAGATGTGCGACGACGGCAACCAGCAGTCCGGCGACGGCTGCAACGCCTGGTGCACCTCCGACGAGACCTGCGGCAACGGGGTACTCGATGGCCCTGAAGGCGAGCAGTGCGACGACGGCAACAACACCTCCGGTGACGGCTGCGGCCCCACCTGCCAGCTCGAGGTCTGCGGCAACAACGTCCTGGATCCCGGCGAGGTCTGCGACGACGGCAACACCATCGCCGGCGACGGCTGCTCATCGGACTGCCAGTCCGGCGAGACCTGCGGCAACGGCTACGTGGACGTGGCCAAAGGGGAGGCCTGCGACGACGGCAACAACACCTCCGGCGACGGCTGCCAGGCCAACTGCGCTCTGCCGGGCTGCGGCGACAACACCGTGGATCCCGGCGAGCAGTGCGACGACGGCAACAACACCTCCGGCGACGGCTGCAACGCCTGGTGCACCTCCGACGAGACCTGCGGCAATGGCGTCATCGACACCTCCGAAGGGGAGCAGTGCGACGACGACAACAACAGCGCCGGCGACGGCTGCGGACCCACTTGCCAGCTCGAGGTCTGCGGCAACAACGTCCTGGATCCCGGCGAGGTCTGCGATGACGGCAACATCGTGGCCGGCGACGGCTGCTCGTCGGACTGTCAGTCCAACGAAACGTGCGGCAACGGTTACGTGGACGTCGCGGCCAGCGAGGAGTGCGACGACGGCAACACCACCGACGGCGACGGCTGCCAGGCCAATTGTGCGCTGCCGCGCTGCGGGGACAACGTGCAAGACCCCGGCGAGGTCTGTGACGACGGCAACACCGCGGACGGGGACGGTTGCAATCGCTACTGCACCTCGGACGAGTCCTGCGGCAACGGCTACGTGGACACCCTGGTGGGCGAGGGGTGCGACGACGGCGGCGCGGTGAGTGGGGACGGCTGCAGCAGCAACTGCCGGCTGGAGTTCTGCGGTAACAACATCCTCGATCCCGGCGAGGTCTGCGACGACGGCAACACCACCGACGGCGACGACTGCAGCGGCAACTGCCTGTCGGACGAGTCCTGCGGCAACGGCTACGTGGACGCCGCCCTGGGGGAGGCTTGTGACGCCGGCTCAGCCAACTCCGACGCGCCCAACGCGACCTGCCGGGCGGACTGCTCGGCGCGGCGCTGCGGCGACGGCATCATCGACGACCTCAACGGCGAGGACTGCGACGGCGCGCAGCTCGGCGGCACGGGATGTACCGACCTGGGCTACTACGGGGGCACCCTGAGCTGCACCCACTGTCGGTACGACACCAACACCTGCACCGGGCACTGCGGCGACGGGACGAAAAACGGCACCGAGGAGTGCGACGGCAGCGACCTGGGCACCGAGACCTGCGGAACCCGCGACTACTACAGCGGCACCCTGCAGTGTCTGGGAAACTGCACCATCAGCGAAGAAAACTGCGCCGGCCAGTGCGGCGACGGGGTGAGAAACGGCACCGAGGCCTGCGACGGCAACGACTTCGGCGGAGCGACCTGCACCAGCCAGGGCTACTACACCGGCGCGCTGGCCTGCAGCGCCGACTGCTCGCAGATTCTCACCACCGGCTGCAGCGAAGACTGCGGAGATGGGATCAAAAACGGCCCGGAGGAGTGCGACGGCGGCGACTTCGGAGGCTACACCTGCGCCACCTTCGACTACCACTCCGGCAGCCTGAGCTGTGATCCGAACACCTGCCTCATCGACTCCAGCGGTTGCCACGACCACTGCGGCGACGGGGTGCGCAACGGTCCCGAGGTCTGCGACACCAGCGACACGGGCGCGCTCACCTGTCAGAGCTACGGCTGGCACAACGGCGACCTGGGCTGCGCAGCGGACTGCGCCAGCGTGGACACCTCCGGGTGCTACGACTACTGCGGCGACGGCATCGTCAACGGCGCCGAGCTGTGCGACGGCGCCAACCAGGGCGGACAGCAGTGCGCCGACTTCGGCGCCCAGGCCGGCGGGCTCGGCTGTGACGCCTTCTGCCAGCAGACCTTCACCACCTGCTTTTACGAGGCCTGGACCGAGGTGTACGACTCCCCGGTGGCGACCTACGTCAAGGGGATGTGGGGCCCCCACGCGGACCTATTCTGGGCAGTGGGTACGGGCGCTGGCGCCGGCGGCGGCGTGGGTCAAATCGCGCGCTACGAAAACGGTGCCTACACTACCGAGACGCTGCCCACGGGCACCAAGCGCCTCAACGCCGTGTGGGGCACCAGCGCCACCAACGTCTACGCCGTGGGCTACGACGGCACGATCCTGCACGAAAGCGGCAGCGGCTGGAGCAGCCAGAGCACCGGCGTGACCAACGAGCTGCTGTCCATCTGGGGCAGGAAGGCCACCGACATCTTCGTGGGAGGCACCGGCGGGCTGATCCTCCACTCGGGCGGCGGGGGGACCTGGACCCCCATGACCACCCCCACCACCGCCAACATCACCGGGCTGTGGGGCAGCGCCTGGGACGACATCTGGGCCTGCTCGCGAGACGGCGAGCTGCTACGCTACGATGGGTCCACCTGGACCGTGGCCGGCGACGCCGGGGACCGGCTCTACGCGGTCTGGGGCGCGAGCGCCGACGCAATCTACTTCGCCGGAGAGTCCGGGCTCATCGTGCACTGGGACGGCAGCGCCTTCACCTCCGTGTCCACCCCGGCGACGTCCCATCTGTACGCGATCTGGGGCAGCGGTGGGGACGACGTGTACGCCGCAGGCGTCAACGGCACCATCGTGCATTGGGACGGAGTATCCTGGAAGTCCATCAACTCGGGCACCTCCACCGACTTCTACGGCTGCTGGGGCTCCAGCGCCACCGACGTATACGCCTGCGGAGCCAACGGCGGGAAGATCTTCCACTCGCCGGGGATGACCTTCCAGGAGTCCGTGGACGGCATCACCGGCACGCTCTACGGCGTCTACGGGGCCGCCGCGGACGACTACTGGGTGGGGGGCACCGGCGCCGGGCTGTACCACTACGACGGCGCGAGTTGGACCCAGATCACCCCCTCCCCCGCCGGCGGCGTCATCTACGACCTGCACGGCGTGAGCAGCGCGCAGGTCTGGGGCGTCACCAGCGCCGACGAGGTGCTGCACTACAACGGTTCGGCCTGGAGCGTGGTCCACATCGCCACCGGGTCCCCGCAAAACGTGTGGGTGGCCGCGCCGGATCGGGTGTTCATCGCCGGCCTCAACGGCTCGGTGGAGTACTACGACGGCAACACCTGGACGGACATCTCGCTGCCGGTGACCGAGGCGGTACGCGACCTGTACGGCTTCGGGGTGGACGACGTGTGGGTCGCCGGCTTCAACGACCTGCTCGCCCACTGGGACGGCGCGAGCTGGACCCTCGTGACGCCCCCCACCGGGATGTGGACGGCTTCCCTGTGGGGGACCTCCTCCAAGGATCTCTGGCTCGGAGGAAGCGGTAAGCTGCTCCACTATGACGGCGCCACCTTCGAGACCTTCACGCTGCCCGAAAACGAGTGGGTCCGAGACCTGTGGGGAACGCACTCGGCCGACGTGTACGCCGCCGCCGGCGGAGGCCTGGTATTCCACTGGGACGGCGTGAGCTGGACGACCGTACAGACCTCCACCAGCGCCAACTATTACGGCGTCTGGGGGATCCACCCGCAGGACCTCGTGGTGGTGGGCACCGACGGCACCATCGAGCGCGCCCGGATGCGCAGGCCCCAGGTGGACGGGGGCGACTGCGCCGAGCCGGTGCGAATCTACTGCGGCTCGGACACGCTGGGCAGCAACCGCTACCGGCCGGCCCTCTTTAACCAGTACCCCGGTTGCAGCGGTGCCCGGGACGACTCCGGCGCCGAGGTGTTCTACCGGTTCGAGGCGCCCATCTCGGGCACCGTGGACATCAACCTCGTCTCCCTCGAGGACGACCTGGACCTCCTCGTGGTCCCTGCCGCCGCCTCGGGCGGGCCCTGCGATTTGAGCCAGTGCGAGGGCTTCAGCCAAAACGCCGGCACCCTGGACGACGCCGTCACCCTGACTGGCGTGCGGCCCGGAGACACCTTCTACCTCATCGTGGACGGCTACGCCGGTGCCCAGTCGGCCCACCGCCTGCAGGTGACCTGCACGCGGGACTGACCGCGGGCCGAGCGCCCTCTCGGCGCGGCCATCGCCTCTCGCGCCCCCCTGTCCCCTCGTTCACTGCCAGCTCACGTTGTAGCGCGTGGAGCGGCCGCCGCCCGGGAGGCGGACCACCAGCCCCTTGGACAGCAGATCGGCCAGGTCCCGCTGCGCCGTGGCGCGGCTGATGTGCGTGAGGCTCCGGTACTTGCGCGGAGTCATCCCCCCTTCGAAACCACCGATTCGCAAGCAGAGCAGCAGCCATCGATTCCCGCGCTCAGAGCATGATCCCTGCACGCAGAGGACGAGCCTTGCGCGGAAAGCGTGATCCCTACGCGAAAAGCGTGATCCCTACGCGAAAAGCGTGATCCCTACGCGAAGAGCACGATTCCCTGCGCGGAGAGCACGATTCCCTGCGCGGAGAGCACGATTCCCTGCGCGGAGAGCACGATTCC
>CAYFWA010000285.1:0-130 GCA_964346625.1 uncultured Myxococcales bacterium | reverse complement strand
CTGCGCAAAGAGCACGATTCCCTGCGCGGAGAGCTTGATCCCCACGCAGAAGATGAGTCGAATCAGTCAGCCAAGGGGCTCATGAATTGAGTCGAATCAGCCGAATATTGAACTCAAATATTGAGTCGAT
>CAYFWA010000284.1:3246-8008 GCA_964346625.1 uncultured Myxococcales bacterium | reverse complement strand
CGCGTCCCCGGCCACCTGGGGCGCCCCGCGGGACTCACCCGCCTCCGAAATGATCTGCACCACCATCAGCTTCACGCCGATGAGGCTCTCGAGCTTCACCGAGGAGACCACGTTTCCGAGCACGCGTCCGAGCTTCATGGCCTATCCGTGGCGGGGCGGGGGCTCCCCCGCCACCTGGTGGATCTTGTCCACCCGCGCCTGGTGCCGCCCGCCCCCGAAGGGGGTGGTCAGAAACGTCATCACCAGGGACTCGGCCAGCTTGTCGCCCAGCACCCGCCCCCCCAGGGTGACCACCTGGGCGTCGTTGTGCTCGCGCGCCGACCGCGCCGAGAACTCGTTCCATACCGGCGCGGAGCGGATCCCGGCCACCCGGTTGCACACCATGGAGCTGGCTACGCCGATGCCGTCGATCATCACGCCGAAAGCCTCCACCCCAGCCTTGCGGGTCTCGGCCACCGCCGAGGCCACCAAGAAGGCGATGTCGGGGTAGTCCACCGCCTCCGCGGCGTGGGTGCCCAGGTCCTTGACCAGGTATCCCTGCTGCTCGAGCGCCGCCACGAGGTGCGCCTTGAGCGCGAAGCCTCCGTGATCGCTGCCAATGAACACCGGGGAGTTGCTCATGGGTTCCTCCGCTTGCCAAAACCCGCCTGGCCTGCCGGGCCCGCCGGGCCTGCCGGGCCTGCCGGGCCTGCCGGGCCTGCCGAGCCTGCCGGGCCTGCCGGGCCCGCCGGGCCTGCGGCGCCCACCGGGCCTGTCGTCTCCGCCGTCCCCGCCGTGGCCGCCACCTCCGCCGCGGCGGACACGAGCCCGGCCACAGAGCGGCCCTGCAGGCTCGCGCCCCCCACCAGCACGCCGTCCACGTCGGGCAGGGAAAGCACCTCGGCGGTGGTCTCGGGTTTCACGCTGCCGCCGTAGAGCACACGCAGCCGCCGGGCCCGGCTGTGATCATAGGTCTCGGCCAGCACCCGGCGGATGAAGGCCGCGGCCTCGTCGATCTGGGCCGGGGTGGCCCGCTCGCCGGTGCCGATGGCCCACACCGGCTCATAGGCCACCGCCAGCCGATGGGGGGCCGGCGGCGCCAGTGCGGTGGCGGCCAGGGCGAGCCGGACCTGCTGGCGCAGCACCCGGAAGGTGGCGCCCGACCGACGCTCGGCGAGCTGCTCCCCCACGCAGAGCATCACGCTCAGCCCGGCCTCCCAGCCGGCGCGGACCTTGCTCGCCACCTGCGCGTCGGTCTCGCCGGCGGCCCGCCGCTCCGAGTGCCCCACCAGGGTCCACCGCGCCCCCGCCTCGGCGAGCAGCGCCCCGGAAAGCTCCCCCGTGTGGGGGCCACCCGGTTCCCAGTGGACGTCCTGGGCGCCCACCTCCACCCGGGGCAGGCGAGCCGTCGATACGGCCTGATGCACCACCGCGATCTGCACGGCCGGGGGGAGCAGCAGCACGTCCACGTCGAAAGACAGAGCCTGGGCGAGCTCCGCCAGGTAGGTGCGCAGCTCCGGACGGCAGGTGTTCATCTTCCAGTTGGCCGCCACCAGGGGCCGAGCACGCGGGGATTCGGTGGGCAGCGCATCGGGCACCGCCCCCCCGGGGGCCGGCGCCTCCGGAGGTGCCCCGAGCCGGTGGAGCACCTCTCGGGTCACCGTCTCCACGAGCTGTTGCAGGGTGGCGCGATCCATGGGCTACCCCCTCCTCTGCCCGGTGGCGCTGGCCGCCGGTCCGGTGGCGCCGGCCGTCTGCCCGGCGGCGCTGGCCGCCGCGGGGCGGCGCAGGGGCCGCTGCCGACCGCCCTGCTCCACATAGTCGATGACGCCCACCGCCGCCGAGTCCACCGCCCCCCGGGGTTGATCCATCAGGGAGCGGATGGAGTTGCCCTCCTGCAGCACCAGCACGTAGTCGCCCATCCCGGCCTGACACAGGTCCACCACCAGCAGCGACTCCTCGGTGTGCTGGCCGTCGGCGTCCACCGGCTGCACCACCAGGAGCTTGTGATCCCGGTGGGTGGCCTCCTTGATGGTGGACACCACGTGTCCGATGACGCGAGCCATCCGCACGAGCGTACTCTC
Source organism: uncultured Myxococcales bacterium (assembly GCA_964346625.1). Taxonomy (GTDB): domain Bacteria; phylum Myxococcota_A; class Polyangia; order HGW-17; family JAJRWW01; genus CAYFWA01. The sequence continues at coordinate 5,945 of CAYFWA010000284.1, read as the reverse complement.
CTGTCCTCGCCGCCCGAGGGCTCGCGACAGCGACACGTTCGCTGCGCGAGCCCCGGCGCAGAGACTGTGACGACTACTTCTTCTTCGCTGGGGTCGCGGCCCCCGGCAGGATGGCCTCCACGTCCTCGTGGGGGCGCGGGATCACGTGCACGGAGACGAGGTCCCCCACCCGCCGCGCCGCCTCGGCGCCCGCCTCCACGGCGGCCTTCACCGCGCCCACGTCCCCGCGCACCATCACCGAGACGTAGCCGCCGCCCACGCGCTCCTTACCGAGCAGCGTGACCTTGGCCGCCTTCACCATGGCGTCGGCCGCCTCCACGGATCCCACCATTCCGCGCGTTTCGATCAATCCCAGGGCTTCCTTCATCGGTCTCCTCCGATTCCTCGCCGAGCCGCTCGCTCGGCCTTCTCGCGCCGTCGGCGTCAGCCTCGAGACCTCCAGGGAAGTCTCCGGGGCCTGCCGTCACCGGCTATTCGTTCCGTGGTCAGTATCTTCGCTTCCGTTCGTCTTCGCGGACCAGGCGAGCGTCCGATGACGCCGCGTAGCCGTTTATCCTATGGCTCAAATCAGCTTCTCCAGCAGCGCCGGGTGCGGCGACGGGATCACCGTGGTGGCCAGCACCAGCGCCTGCTCCTCGATGGTAGACAGCGCCGCGCTGGCCGCCGCCCGCACCGCCGAGACCTCGCCGGTGAGCAGCACGAAGGCCTTGCCCGCCAGCCCGCGCCCCAGCCGGATCTCCAGCAGCCGCACGTCGGCGCTCTTGACCGCTTCGTCCGCCGCTCGCAGGGCGGCGCACATGGAGAAGGTCTCCAGCACGCCCAGGGCGCTCAGCTCGTCGGCCGGCGACAGCGCCGACAGCGCAGGCACCACCTGGGGGTGCACCGACGGGATGACCGTGTGATCCACCAGGCTGTCGGCCGCCACCGGCTGCCCCGCCTCCACCGCGGCCCGCACCGCGGCCACCGTGCCCGAGACGATCACCAGGTACTTGCCGGGGCACGTGGGGCTCGACATCAGCAGGTCCACCTCGGCCGCCTTCAACATGGCGTCGGCGGCCTCGATGCCCAGGGCCACGCTGCGGGTCTCCAGCGCCCCCACGGCCTCCAAGCCGCCCCGAGCGGACCAGACGCCGCCGCCCTCGTGGCAGTCGATGGTTCGGATGACGCTCATGGGGCCCTCCGGGCGGTCCGCTGCAACACGATGTGCTCCTCGTCCACGTGCTCCACCACGCCGTCGATGCTCGCGTGGACCGCCGCGCTGATCTGTCCCCCCGGCGCAGCGATGGCCTGCCCCCGCCGCACGGTGGCGCCGGCCTGCACCGTGGGCGTGGCCGGCTGCCCCACGCCCTGGCGCAGGGGCAACCGCACCCGGCCGCAGCGCACCTCCCGCTCCAGCCAGGGCAGCGCCTGGTCGTAGCGCAGCAGGCCGAGCCGGGCCAGCAGCCGGGAGGCCGGCACCTGCTTGATCTCCCAGAAGGGGCTGGGCGTCGCCGGGGCGCTCGGGGTTGGATAGGAGACGCCCTGCTCCCGGAGCTGCTGCTTGATCTCGATGTTCATGCGGCAGGGGTCCAGATACAGGGGGCAGCCGAACTGGGTGCACAGGCCGCACTCGCAGCACAGAAGCGCGCCGAGGTAGGCCTCGGTGTCGTGGGTGAGCCCGGCGGCCACCGACTGCATGAGCCGGTGGGGCCAGATGGGGTGGCCCAGGGCGTTGCGGGGGCACACCTCGGTGCAGGCCATGCATAAACAGCAGGCCGCCCGGGCCACCCGCAGCTTGTCCTCGGGCGCCTCCAGCTTCCGCCGTACCAGCGGGTGGCTGGCCGGGAACACCAGCAGACCCGACGTGGTCTTGCCCACCGGCGTGTCCGGGTCGGACACCACGGCGCCCATCATGGGCCCGCCGGCGATCCAGGCCACGTCCTCGCGGGTGGCGCCGCCCGCGGCCTCGAGCACGGCGCCCAGGGGCGCGCCGATGGGCACCTCCAACACCCCGGGCGAGGCCACCTCACCGGTGACCGTCACCAGGCGCGAGGTCACCCCCTCGTCGCGGGAAAGCGCCCGGTGCAGGCACCGCAGCGTCCCCACGTTGTTGACCACCACCCCCTGGTGCAGCGGCAGCCCCGCCGGCGCGATGGTGCGGCCGGTGACCTGCTGCACCAGGGTGAGCTCGTCCCCCGCCGGGTAGTAGTTGCGCAGCCGGTACAGCTCCAGCGCCGGCCCGCCCGCGGGGCGCGCCCGCAGGGCCGACTCGAGCGCCTCCGCTACCTGGGCGTGCTTTTCCTTGATGGCCAGCACGCCCCGCTGGGCGTGGACCAGCTCCACCGCCCGGGCGAGCCCGTCGAGCACTTCGTCGGCGTGACGCATCAGCAGGTGCTTGTCGTGATACAGAAGCGGCTCGCACTCGGCGCCGTTGGCCACCACCACGTCGGCGGCGAAGCGATACTTGGCGTGGGCCGGAAAGCCGGCGCCCCCCAGGCCCACCACGCCGCAGCGCTGGAGCTGCTCCAGCTCCGGGCGCTCGCCCAGGTCGGCGGGCTCGGGGCGCGAAGCGGCGCTCGCGCGGGGTTCGGTGCCGGCGTTGCTGCTCATATCATCCAGCTCACTCGGCTCACTCGGCTCACTCGGCTCACTCGATTCACTCGGCTCACTCGGCTCACTCGGCTCACTCGGCTCACTCGGCTCACTCGGCTCACTCGGCT
>CAYFWA010000284.1:0-3146 GCA_964346625.1 uncultured Myxococcales bacterium | reverse complement strand
CACTCGATTCACTCGGCTCACTCGATTCACTCGGCTCACTCGATTCACTCGGCTCACACGATCCGGAAGGCGCCGGCCAGCACGCAGCGCCGCTGCCGCGTGAAGGTGCGCGCCGAGGTCAACCCCTCGCCGGTGGGGCCGGCGATGCTCAAGGTGGTGAAGCCCACCCCGCCCAGGCCGAGGCCGGCGTAGGAGGGGGCGTTCTTGACGAAGATGGTGGTCTCGATCTCCCGCGCCACTCGGCTCATGGCCGAGACGTTCTCCGAGTGCATCATGGCCGTGTGCCGAAAGCCGTGCTCGGCCTGCTTGGCGCAGGCCAGGGCCTCGTCCAGGTCCGCCACCGGCAAAATGGGGACGAAGGGCATGAGCTGCTCGGCCTGGATCAGCGGGTGCTGCAGGTCCTCCACCTCGCAGATGAGCAGGCGCGTGTCCGGCGGCACCTTCACGCCCACCAGCGCGGCGAGCTTGGCCGCGTCCTGGCCCACGCAGTCGCGCCGGGGTACGGGGTGGTCGGGCTCGCCGAGATCCAGGCAGCGCTGCAGCAGGGCATCGCGCTCCCGGGCCTGAAGCAGGTGGGCCCCCGACCGGCGCATCTCCTCCACGAGCCGCGACACCACGTTGCGGTAGACGAAGATCTCCTTTTCGGCGATGCACAGGACGTTGTTGTCGAAGCTGGCCCCGTCCACGATGCAGCGCGCCGCGTGGGAAAGCGGCGCCGTGTCGTCCACGATCACCGGCGGGTTGCCCGGGCCGGCGGCCACGGCCTTCTTGCCGCTGGTCATGGCCAGCCGGGTCACCACCCCGCCGCCGGTGACCAACAGCAATTTCACCAGGGGGTGCTTCATGAGCAGCTCGCCGGTCTCCAGGGTGGGCTCGGCCGGGGCGCACAGCAGGGGCTCGGGCCCCCCCGCCTCGGCGATGGCCCGGTTGAGCACCTGCAGGGTCTGGAGCGACACGCCCTTGGCGCTGGGGTGCGGGTTGAACACGACGCTGTCGCCCGCCGCCACGATGGAGATGGCGTTGTTGATGATGGTGGAGGGCGGGTTCGTGCACGGGGTGATGGCCCCCACCACGCCGTAGGGCGCCGGCTCCACGAGCGTGAGCCCGTCGTCGCCCGTGTAGGCCGTGGGGCTCAGGTCCTCGGTGCCCGGCGTGGCCCGCGCCGCCAGCAGGATCTTCTGGACCTTGGCGCTGGCCCGACCCAGGCCCGTCTCCTCGGCCGCCATCCGGCCCAGCCGCTCGGCCTCGCGCCGCGCCGCGGCGCGCATGGCCGCCACCATGGCCTGCCGATCCGCCAGGGTGCAGCGCTGCAGCGCCTCGAAGGCCTGCTGCGCGGCCCCGATGGCCTGCTCCATGTCGGCAAACACCCCACCGGACACCGAGGTCACGGCCGACGCCGGGGCGGACACGGTCTCCGTCCCCATCCCCATCCCCGCCGCCGCGGGCGCGCCGTTGCCGCCCGATACCGCGGGCGCGCCGTTGCCACCCACCACCGCCGGCGCGCCGTTGCCGCCCGCCGCCAGTGCGCCGTTGCCACCCGCCGCCGCCAGTGCGCCGTTGCCACCCGCCGCCGCGGGCGCGCCGTTGCCACCCGCCGCCGCCGGCGCGCCGTTTGAGAGCTGCGCCTTCACCTGCTCCACCACCGAGTCCACCAGGCGGCTCATCTGCTCTTTCGTGATATCCACGCTCATCGCGCTCCTCGTTGCCGGGCGCCCTCGCCTGCGCTGCTCGCGCCACTCGCGCTACTCGACGATTCGAATCGACGAAGTGACGAAGCTACTTGGCGAAGGTCTGCTCGCCGTCCACCTCCACGAAGTCCACGATCGCCATGATGGTGGCGTCCACGGGCCGGTCCTTGGTGCGCTCCGTGAGGCGCGCCGAGGATCCCGACACGTACAGCACCACCTCGCCCTCGCCAGCGCCCACGCCGTCCACCGCCACCAGCGGCTTGCCGGCGGGCTCCAGGGACCGCGGGTCCACCGGCTCCACCAGCAGCAGCTTCATCCCGGTGAGCTGCTGGGTCTTCTGTGTGCTCACCACCGTTCCGACCACCCGGGCAAGTTGCATGATCTCGTGTCCTCATCGCCGCCCTCGCGGCGGCTCCCATTCTCTCTCGGTCGGCCTCTCAGTGACTGTCTCCGTCCTTCTCTCCGTCCTTCTCTCCGTCCTCGTCTCCGTCCTTCTCTCCGTCCTTCTCTCCGTCCTTCTCTCCGTCCTCGTCTCCGTCAAACCCGTACACTGTCTCCGTCAACCCGTACACTCGTAACCATCCCGGCCATCCGTCACCCGTTCGGTCCGTCATCCCTTGTGCAGGGCGAGGCCCAGGTCGCGCGCCCGCTCCCGCGCCAGCGGCGTCACCACCGTGCCTCGCGGCAGGCGCAGCTCGCGCCAGCCCTCCGCCACCGCGGCCTCCACGTCGCTTTCGCGCAGCAGGCCTCCCAGGGCCCGCCCAAAGGAATCGCGCTCCGCCTCCAGGGCCGCCAGGGGCTGGCCCAGCGCGTCCAGCCGCACCGGGGCAATCCCCAGCGCGCTCAGCTCCCGCCCCAGCCGCGCCGCCTCGGCGGCCAGCTTCCCGTTGCGTTGGCCCTGGCCCGGGCTCTGGCCCGGGCTCTGGCCCGGACTTTGGCTGTGGTCTTCGCCATGGCTTTGGCCCAGGTCTTTCCACGCCAGCCCGTGCAGGCCTCCGAGCCCCTGCCCCGCCAGCAGCCGCACCGTGACGCCCTGGCTCAAGGCCTCCAGGATCACGGCCACCGCGGCCGCGCCGCCGCCTTCCACGCCCCCACCGGCCACCGCGCCAACCCCGGCCGCGCCAACCCCGGCCGCGCCAACCCCGGCCGCGCCAACCCCCGCCACGCCACCAGCGGCCGCGCCGCTGTCATCCAGGACCGCCACCCGCCGGGCCTGCGCCCAGCCGAGGCTCCCCACGTACAGCAGCTCCAGCTCCGCCAGGGCCGCGAGGCTCGCCGACGTCGCCCCCGGCTGCCCCAGCACCACGGTCCGGGACACCGGCAGCTCGCCGCCGAGCGCCGCGGCCACGTCCGCGCAGGCGAGCACGGTCTGGTGGTGGCCGAGCCGCTGCAGCACCGCCATCTCCCGCGCCAGGGCCGCCAGGTGCCCGCTGGGCGCGGCCAGCAGCCATCCCACCC
>CAYFWA010000283.1:0-8010 GCA_964346625.1 uncultured Myxococcales bacterium | reverse complement strand
GCCACGGTGCTGGAGCAGGAGCCACCACAGGGCGGCGCGCCCGGCGGCGCGCCCAGTGACGCCCCGCCCTGTGGTGGCTCCTGCTCCAGCACCGTGGCGGGGAGGTGCTCGGGCTGGATGAGCCGCTCCTGACAGGTGACGAAGGCGTACTCCAGCGCGCTGCGAAGCTCCCGGACATTGCCGGGCCACCGGTATTGCATCAGGTGGTCCATGGCGCGGCGGCTGAGGCCCTCGATGGGCCGGCCGCTTTTGTTTCGCAGCAGGCGGTAGAAGGTCTCGGCCAGCAACGGGATGTCCTCGCGGCGTGCCCGCAGCGGGGGCAGATGGATGGGCACGACGTTGATTCGGAAAAAGAAATCCTCCCGATAGGCCCCTGAGCGGACCAGCTCCCGCAGGTCCCGGTTCGTCGCGGAGATGAGCCGCACGTCGGCTCGCACCTGGCGATTGTCCCCCACGCGCTCGATGAACTTGTCCTCGAGCACCCGCAGCAGCTTGGTCTGGGTGGCCAGGGGAAGATCCCCGATCTCGTCCAAAAACAGGTCGCCGCCATGGGCCTGTTCGAAGCGGCCCACCCGATCCCGGATGGCCCCGGTGAACGCGCCCCGCACGTGCCCGAACAGCTCGCTCTCGAGCAGGGACTCGGTGAGGCTCGCGCAGTTGATCTTCACGAAGGGGCGGTCGCTGCGCTCCCCGAGATCGTGGATGGCCTGGCTCACCAGCTCCTTGCCCGTCCCGCTCTCTCCATAGAGGATCACCGGCGCGTCCGACTGTGCGGCGCTCTGGATCAGCGCGAACACCCGCTGCATGGGCGCCGAGGTGCCGATGATGCCCTGGAACCCGTCGCGCGCCCGCAGCTCTCTTCGCGCCGCCTCCAGCTCGTTTTCCTTCTCGACGATCTCGCTGATGTCGGTGATGGTCTCCACCGCGCCCAGCACCGCCCCGTCATCGTCGCGTAGCAGGGTGGCGTTCTTGAGGGCGTGCACGACGGTGCCGTCCCGCTGGTGGATGACACACTGCCGCTGGCTCACTTCGCCCCCCCGAAACAGCCGGCAGTAGTGCTCCCCCTCGCGCTCGAGCATCCCCTCGCACACGTCGCAGCGCAGGATCCGGCAGGTTCGACCCAGCAGCTCCGGCTGGGAAAAGCCGGTGATCCGCTCGAAGGCCCGGTTCACCGCGACGATCTCTCCCTGGGGATTCACGATCATGATGCCGTCGGAGATGACGTTCACCACGGTCTTCCAGTAGCGATCGATCTCTTGCGCCAGGTCCTTTGACACCTGTTTACCTTGCGAGTGTTAAGGAGTCGCTTACGAAAAAGGTGTCCAGCTCAGGGCGCCGAGGCGCCCGGCTGGCAAATGGCGCCCGGCTGGCAAATGGCGCGAAGAGGGCGAATATTGCGTGATATTCAACCGATGAGCCGCTGGTGACTGGATCATTCCAGCTTGCTGGAATGATCCAGTCCAGACCCGCGAGCGAAGCGAGCTCACGCAGCCAGCCGGGATGGATCGGCGTCCTGAACGATCAGATTATTCGTGAGCGACTCCTTAGGTCCTCGCGACTCCTTTAGCAGTTGCTGGCGTGGGGGGCAAGAGGCAAAGCCAGCCCCAGGCTGCCAAACAACTAAAGGATTCAGTCAACTTGCCGCTGTTGGCCGGGCGACGTACCTCAGGCCCGGGTCGCGGTCCGATTGTTGCATGATAGCTTTCGGCATTCGGCAGAGCCAACGGGCGAGCGGAAAAGCAAACCCAGGTAAAACCATGCAACAAGGTGGCATGAGCAGTAGGGCGATGAGCGCATCGGCGCCGAAATAACGCGAGGAGACGATGGGAATTCAAAAGCGACTGGAAAAAGGAGACTTCGTGGTCATCGCCGAGATGACCCCTCCCAAGGGCGTGGACATCTCCCGGTTCCTGACGGCCGCCCAGCGGATTCGCGGGCGGGTGGACGCCGTCTCGGTGCCGGACATGGAAAACGCCGTGATGCACATGAGCGCCCTGGGGGCGGGCGTGCTGATGCAGCGACAGGGGCTCGAGCCGCTGATCCACGTCTACGCGCGCGACCGCAACCGCCTGGCTCTCCAGGGGGATCTGCTCTCCGCCCATGTGCTCGGCCTCAACGACCTGGTGGTCGTGTCCGGCGAGGAGATGGACCAGGGCGATCACCGCGACGCCAAGCCGGTGGACGATTTGAATGAGCTGGCCTTGTTGCAGGCCATCGCCACCCTGCAGTCCGGCAAGGACCTGGCCGGCTTCGAGCTGGACGGCGCCCCGGAGTTTTTCACTGGCACGGCCCTGGATCGCGGCCCGCGCGGAGGCGCCGGAGCGGCCGAGCACAAGGCCGCCGCCGCCCGGGTCGACGCTGGGGCGCGGTTCATCATCACCCCCCCGATCTTCGACGTGGAGGGCGCGGCGGCCGTGCTCGATCCCCTCGAGCAGCTCGGGGTCCCCGTGATCCCCACGGTGTTCCTGGTCAAGTCCGTGGCCGTGGCGCGCTACATCGCCACCCACGAGCCGGATGCCGGGCTCGGTGAGGATCTGATTCGCCGCATCCGCAAGGCCTCGGATCGCGAGCAGGAATGCCTCCGGATCGCCGGAGAGCTGGTGCGCGCCGTCAAGAGCCGCTACCAGGGAGTGCTCATCCAGACCCTCGGGTGGGAACGTCGCCTCCCAGCGATCCTCGACGCGGCGGGTCTTTGAGGCCCCCTTCCCGAACCCGACAAGGAGCCAGGTAGACCGATGGAAGATACGCTTCCTCACGACCCCGAAAACACCGTCCTCGTGGTGGGCGGCGGGCTCGGCGGGATCCGCACCGCGCTGGATCTGGCCGAGGCCGGACGACACGTTCTGATCGCCGAGCAGAGCCCCTCCATCGGAGGGCTCATGACGCAGCTCGATCGCACCTTCCCCACCAACAACTGCGACCTGTGCACCCTGTCGCCCCACCTCTCGGAGGGGGGGCGACAGCAGCGCATCGAGCTGCTGGAGATGACCGAGGTGGAGCTGCTGGAGGGCGAGCCGGGCAAGTTCCAGGTGACCCTGAGCACCCGCCCCCGCTACATCGATCTCGACAAGTGCACCGCCTGCGGCGACTGCCTGGAAAAGCACCCGGAGTGCGTCCGGTTCACGCCGGGGCTGGACCACCGGGCCCCCACTTGTATGCGCTACCCCCAGGCGACCCCGCACGCCTACTCCATCGACCTCGAGCGCTGCAAGGACGTGGACGATCTCGTCGCCACCTGCCCGGCTAACGCCATCGTGGTGGACGCGCAGCCCCGGCAGCGCACGGTGCGCTGCGGCGCGGTGGTGCTCGCCACCGGCGCCGAGGTGTACCGGCCCTACGAGGATCAGTTCCTGGGCTATCGCGAGTGGCCCGACGTGGTCACCAGCCTGGACTACGAGCGCATCCTCTCGGCCACCGGCCCCACCCAGGGGCGACTGGAGCGCCCCTCGGACGGCAAGGTCCCCGAGAAGATCGCCTGGTTGCAGTGTGTGGGCTCCCGCGGGCTGGGGCCCGACGAGGTCTCCTACTGCTCGGGGGCCTGCTGCATGTTCGCCCTCAAGGAGGCCATGGTCACCAAGGAGCGGTTCGCCGACTCCATCGAGACCACGATCTTCTACATGGACATGCGCACCGCCGGAAAGGACTACGAGCGCTACTACCGACGCGCCCAGGACGAATACGGGGTGCGCTTCGTGCGGTGCCGGACCAACGCCGTCATCCGGGACGCCGAGACCAATCAGTTCCAGGTCCGCTACTTCCACCCCGACGGCGAGCAGGCCTTCGTGGAGAGCTTCGACATGGTAGTGCTCTCCACCGGGTTCCGGATCACCGACGACGTGCGCCGGATGGCAGAGCGCCTCGGGGTGACCCTGGACGACCACGGGTTCGTCCAGAGCCCGGCCTTCGCGCCGCTTTCCACCTCCCGCCCCGGCGTCTACGCCTGCGGTGTGGCGCAGGGACCCAAGGACATCCCGGAGACCATGGTGGAGGCGAGTGGCGCCGCCTGCCTGGCGGCCGCGCACTTGAGCGCGACGCCGGATCGGGACCACGACCCCGAGCAGTTCCCGCCAGAGCGAGAGGTGAGCGGCCAGGAGCCGCAGGTGGGCGTGTTCGTCTGCGACTGCGGCACCGACATTGGTGGCGTCATCGACGTGCCGGCCCTGGTGGAGCACGCCAAGACCCTGCCGGGGGTGAAGCACGCCGAGGCCGTGGGCTACGGCTGCAGCCGCGAGTCCCTCGAGCACATCCGGCAGGCCATCGAGCGCGAGGGGCTCAACCGCGTGGTCGTCGGCGGGTGCAGCCCGCGGACCCACGAGAAGAAGTTCCAGGACACCCTCCGCATGGCGGGGCTCAACCCCTTCCTGTTGGACATCGCCAACCTCCGGGATCAAGACACCTGGGTCCACCACCACCACCCGGAGCAGGCCTTCCAGAAGGCCAAGGATCTGCTCCAGATGTCCCTGGGGGGGGCTCGCGAGGCTCGCCCGCTGACCCAGGACACCGTGTCCATGCATCAGGACATCCTAGTGGTGGGCGGGGGCGTGGCGGGCATGACCGCCGCCCTCGAGCTCGCCGACCGGGGGTTCCAGGTCCACCTGGTGGAGCGCAACCCCGCCCTGGGCGGCCACGCCCTGGTGCTACACCGAACCCTGGAGGGGGACGACATCCAGGCCTTCGTCCGCGACCTGGTGGAGCGGACCCACGCCCACGACAACATCGAGGTGTTGCTGGGGGCCCTGGTGGTGGATCACGCCGGGGTGCCGGGTCGGTTCACCACCGGCCTGCAGATCGGCCGCCAGATGTACTACCGGCAGATCCAGCACGGGGTGACCATCCTCGCCACCGGCGCCCTGGCCAACCGACCGCCGGAGTACGGCCTCGACGAGCTCGACCCGGTGATGACCCAGCGCGACCTGGACGAGGTGCTCGAGCTTCGCCCCGAGCAGACCGACGACTGGCAGTCGGTGGTGATGATCCAGTGCGTGGGCTCCCGCGACGAGAACCAGCCCAACTGCTCGCGCATCTGTTGCCAGAGCGCGGTGAAAAACGCGCTACGGCTGCTGGATCGCAAGCCCGAGACCAAGGTCTTCGTGCTCTATCGCGACATCCGAACGCTGGGCACCGACGAGGACTACTACATGGAGGCGCGCCGCCGCGGCGCCATCTTCGTCCCCTTCGACCCCGAGCACAAGCCGCGGGTGGAAAACGGGGACGAACGGCCGACGGTCACCTTCCTTGATCCCATCCTCCAGGACGAGCTGCGCCTGAAGGTGGACCAGGTGGTGCTCAGCACCGGCATGCGCGCCGACGACGAGACCACCGAAGACCTGGCGTCCATCTTCCACCTGCCGCGCACCGAGGACGGCTACTTCCTGGAGGACCACGTCAAGCTGCGGCCCGTGGATCTGCCCGTCCCCGGCTTCTTCGTGGCCGGCACCGCCCACGGGCCGAAGTCCATCGCCGAGAGCGTAGCCCAGGCCGAGGCCACCGCCGCCCGCGCGCAGGCCATGCTGGCCCGCGAGGTGATCCAGCTCGACTCCCGCGTCGCGCGCGTGCAGGCCGAGCGCTGCGCCGCCTGCCTGATCTGCGTGCGCTCCTGTCCCTACGCCGTGCCCGTCATCAACCCCGACGGACACTCGGAGATCGACCCGGCCCTGTGCCACGGCTGCGGGGTCTGCGCCGCGGAGTGCCCCGCCCGCGCCATCGAGCTCATGCAGTTCGAGGACGGCCAGGTGGTGGCCAAGCTGAGCGCCCTGCTCGAGAGCGAGATTGCCTCATGAGTGACTTCGAACCCACCATCGTGGCCTTCTGCTGCCACTACTGCGCATATACCGCCGCGGACTCGGCCGGCAGCCAGCGGCTGGAGTATCCCGCCAACGTCAAGATCGTCCGGATCCCGTGCACGGGGAAGGTGGACCGCATCCACCTGATGAAGGCCTTCGAGCTGGGGGCGGACGGCGTGTACGTGGCGGGCTGCCTGGACGGAGACTGTCACTTCAAAAACGGCAACCTCCGGGCCGAACAGCGCGTCAGCCACATCCGCGAGAAGCTGAAGGACATCGGCCTGGAGCCCGAGCGGCTGGAGATGGTCAAGATGTCCGCCGGCATGGGGGATCGCTTTGCCGAGCACGCGCGGGACTTCACCGCGCGCATCCGCGCGCTGGGGCCCAGCCCCGTGCGGCCCCGTGCCCAGCAGGCCACCGGATAGCCACCGGCGGCGGCGACCGCGGCAACGCCGCGGACGCGCCGTACAGAAAAAAGGACTCAGGAGAGGCGAACGCCATGATCACCGCAGAAGAAAAACCCTTCGACGAGCTTACCCGCTGCGTCGAGCCATACGATCGCATCCTGCTGGTGGGATGCAACGAGTGCGTCACCGTCTGCAGCGCCGGTGGCCGCAAGGAGGTCGCCGTGCTCGCCTCGGCCCTCCGCATGCAAGCCATGAAACGAGGTCGCACCCTGGACGTGCGAGAGCACACCCTCGAGCGCCAGTGCGATCCGGAGTACGTGGAGGAGCTCGTGCCCCTGCTCGACGGCGTGCAGGCCGTGATGTCCATGGCTTGCGGGTGCGGGGTTCAGGAGCTGGCGCGGCGCTATCACGAGATCCCCGTGTTCCCCGCGGTCAACACCCGCTTCATGGGAGCCTCCGTGGAGCAGGGCGTCTGGGCCGAGCGCTGCGCCGGTTGCGGCGACTGCGTGCTGGCCAGCACGGGCGGCATCTGCCCGGTAGCCCGGTGCTCCAAGCGACTGTTCAACGGGCCCTGTGGCGGCTCCACCGGCGGCGCTTGCGAGATCTCCCCGGACGTCGAGTGCGCCTGGCAGCTCATCTGGGACCGGCTCAAGGCCCTGGGGACCACTCACCTCTACGAGCAGATCACCCCCGCGAAGGACTGGCGAAGCGGCCGCGGCGGCGGTCCGCGGATCATCAAGAAGAAGGGCTTGGCTGACAAATGACCACGGAAACCACAGCACTGAAAACCGACAGCGTCCTCGAGAAGGTCTTCGCCGCGGGCCACCTGGCCGTCACCTCGGAAGCGGGCCCGCCCCGCGGCGCCGCCCCCGAGGTCATTCGCGAGAAGGCCGGCTACCTCAAGGGGTACTGCGACGCGGTGAACGTCACCGACAACCAGACCGCCATGGTCCGGATGTCGAGCTTCGCCGCCTCGCTGTTCTTGCGCGAGGAGGGACTGCACCCCGTGATGCAGATGGTCACCCGGGACCGCAACCGGCTGGCCATGCAGAGCGACATCATCGGGGCCTACGCCCACGGCATCAACACCATGCTGTGCCTCTCGGGCGACCACACGAAGTTCGGCGATCACGCCATGGCCGACGGCGTCCATGACGTGGACTCGGTCCAGCTCATCCAGATGGTGCGGCAGATGCGCGATGAGGGGAAGTTCCAGGGCGGTGACGACATCGTCAACCCCCCGAAGATGTACATCGGCGCCGCCGCCAACCCCTTCGCCGATCCCTTCGAGCTGCGCGTGGCCCGGCTGGCGAAGAAGGTCAACGCCGGCGTGGACTTTATCCAGACCCAATGTGTCTACAACCTGGACAAGCTCCAGCAGTGGCTTAAGCTAGTGGTCGATCGCGGTCTTCATGAGCAGGTCCGCATCATGGTGGGCATCACCCCCATGAAGTCGGCGGGCATGGCCAAGTACATGAAGAACAAGGTCCCCGGCATGGACGTGCCGGACGAGCTGGTCAAGCGCCTGGCGGGCGTCGAGAAGAAAAAGCAGTCCAAAGAAGGGATCCGCATCGCCATCGAGCACATGCAGCAGATAAAAGAGCTGGAAGGTGTCGCAGGATTTCATATCATGGCGATCGAATGGGAGAAGAAAGTGCCCGAGCTCGTCGAGGGCGCTGGCCTCTACCCGCGACCCGAGGTATCGGTGGAAAGTAACCGTTCAGAGGACGAGTAGGACCGAGAACGCGATATGCGGCGCCCCGGCGCCTTGCCCTGCAGCGGCGCGAAGCGCGATGATTGGGGGTGAGCCCCGAAAAACC
>CAYFWA010000282.1:3983-8061 GCA_964346625.1 uncultured Myxococcales bacterium | reverse complement strand
GCGGCCACGGGCAGGTCGCTGCTGATGCGGAAGGCCTTGTTGGAGATCCCGGTGGACCCCACGTTCTGGCCCCGCCCCGAGTCCTGGTAGGTCTGCAGGCCGTTGGGGGGGACGGTCCAGCTCGCCACGGTGCCCCCCGCCGTCTCGATGGTGACGTTGGCCGAGTCGGTGTCCGACGGGTTGGACACGATGATGCCGAACATCTTGGACAGGTCGAACTGGGGCAGGTCCACCGCGTAGAACTCGCAGCCCAGATAGGACTGGGTGAGGGCGGCGATCTCGCAGGGGCTCAGGCAGCCCTGGTCCACCACCTGGTCGCAGTTGTTGTCGATGCCGTCGGAGCAGTCCTCGGGCACCGAGGGGTTGATGGTCGGGTCGTCGTCGTCGCAGTCGCCGTTGGCCGCGGTCCAGCCGTCGCCGTCGATGTCCGCATCCACCAGGTTGTCGCAGTTGTTGTCGATGCCGTCGCCGGCCACCTCGGGCTGGTCCGGGCCGATGGTCGGGTCCCCCTCCTGGCAGTCGCCGCCGCAGGGGCCGTAGCCGTCGCCGTCCATGTCGGGCTCGGCGTCGTCGATATAGCCGTTGCAGTCGTTGTCCACCCCGTCGTAGCAGTGCTCCACCGCGTCCGGGTGGATGGCCGGGTCCTGATCGTCACAGTCCCCGGCCGCCGTGGTCCAGCCGTCACCGTCGTAGTCGGCGTCCACGATGCCGTCGCAGTTGTTGTCCACCCCGTCCTGGACCTCGGGCACCAGGGGGCTGATGTCGGGGTTGGTGTCGTCGCAGTCGCCCTGGCACGGGCCCACGCCATCGCCGTCGCCGTCGGGCTCGTAGCGATCCGCGGCGCCGTTGCAGTTGTTGTCCACCCCGTCGTCGCAGATCTCCTCGGCGAAGGGCGCCACCAGGGGGTTGGCGTCGTCGCAGTCCCCCTGGTTCTCGGTGTAGCCGTCCCCGTCGTCGTCGGTGAAGGGGTCGGAGTCGAAGGCGTCGGGCGCCGGGCCGGTGTCGGCCTGGCCGTCGGAGCCGGCGTCGCCGGTTCCGGGGCCGCTGCCCCCCGGTCCGCAGGCGGCCAGGATCAGGGCCGTGATCGCCGTGGAGATCAGGACGATGGTGCGCCGGCGGGTCGGCGTTGGCGTGGTCATGAGGCTCGCTCCTGCCATCTCGATTCTCAATCCACCACGCAGGCGAAGGTGGCCGTGAGGGTGTGCTGGGCGCCGTCCTGCAACGTGTCGCAGGCCGCGCCGAACAGCTCGATGGTGGTGTTCTGGGCGTCGGTGTAGTCCCAGCCGTCCTGCTGGGCTGGATCGCGGGGGACCTCCTGGCCGTCCATGTAGATGGTCACCAGGTCCGGGAAGTCCGGCGGCTCCTCGAGCTGGATCTCGCAGGAGATGAGCCCCACGGCGATGGTCTGCAGCGCGCTCAACAGCTCCGTCTGGTTGGCCGCGGGGTAGTAGTCGGTACTGCCGCCCACCTGGGGCCGCCCCCCGGACACGGCCAGGGCGTTGAGCAGGTTGACGTATTCGGCGGTACCCTCCAGCCCGATGACGAAGGTGTCGATGCCCTGGTTTTGCCGCAGGTCGTTGACCACCTCCAGGGTGTGCTGGTCGTCCAGGCAGGTGTAGCCGAACAGGCAAGCGTCCGGGTGGCTGGTGCAGCACCACTCGGGCGTGGCGTAGGTGCAGGTGCAGTCCGGATCGGCGCTCAGGAAGTAGTTGCAGTTGGGCCCCCCGTCGGTGGCCAGGATGATGTACTTGGGCGACGTAGGATCCCCCAGGGCGGTCATGGAGGCGGCCGCGTTGTTCAGCGCCGCCGCGGTGGGGGTGCCGCCGGCGGGCGCGGCGTCGGCCAGGTGGGTCATGATGGCCACCCGGTTGTCCGGCGCCAGGCCCACCTGGGGCCCGGTGGTGGCGCACTGATCGTCGGCCGGGTAGGTCAGCAGGCCGAAGCGGATCACCGGGGCGTACTGGGTGAGCGCCGTGTCCACCGCGGCGGTGAGCTCCTGCCACTTGCTCTGCCCCGGGCTGGCGCCGGGCTCGGACATGGAGCCGGAGCGATCCACCACGAGGTAGACCTCACCCGGAGGCGCCTGCTGCAGGACGAAGTTCTTCGGATCGCAGCCCGCCAGGGCATCGCTGCCGCCCCCGTCGAGATCGATCCCCGAGGCGTCCTGGCCCACCTGGGCGTCCAGGCCGGGGCTCGCGTCGTGGGGCGAGCCGCCTGCATCGGAGTCACTGCCTCCGGTGGGGCCGCAGCCCATCCCCGTCCCCGCTCCCAGCGCCAGCGCCAGCGCCAGCGCCAGCGTGCGCGCCAGCAGCCCCCAGGGCCCCGTCGCGCGGATATCTCCCGGCGTGGAACGCCGAGTATGAACACGTCGGTATCCTCTATCGATATCAATGGACATGCGCACACCACCTCACTCTCATCGGGATCCCCGGCCTCGCCGCATCCCACGGGATCCTCGTGGGGTGATTTTATCACAATACGCGGGATTTCGGTGACTGGCGCTCCGTCCGAGGCGACTGCGCGGGAGCAGAAGACGCGAGAGGTAGGAGGGCGAGAGCGAAGAAACGTGAGGCAATCAGGAGCCCAGCATCACGCCCATGCGGAAGTGGGGCAGCGCCGGGATGAAATCCTTGGCAGCGAAGATGTCCACGCCGAGGGACAAAAAGAACGAGGCGATGCGGTTGATGCGCAGCTCGTAGCCGATCTCGAGGGTCACCACGCCCATGGCCTTGCCGCTGTCCGAGTGATCGCCGTAGCCGTCGTAATAGTCGTCCTCGTAAGGGGAGCGGCTCACGCGGCCACCCACGGCCCAAAGCAGGCCGTGGCGGCCGCGACGGGCGGTGCCCAGGAAGCGCAGCTCGCCGAACCACTGGTACTCGCCGGCGAGCATGTTGCCGATGGCGTCGCCACCGTCGCCATCTCGCGAGAAGCTGTAGCCGGCGCGCAGCTCCAGGGCCAACCCCAGCACGTCCCGGTTGTGCCGGTTGAGCGACCACTTGAGGCTGCCGTAGGGCGTGTGGTTCATGGTGTACAGCCCGCGGTAGCCCACGCCGAGCTGCACCCGCGAGCCCACGGCGAACAGGAACTCCAAGTCCAGGTTAGGGTAGCCGAGCTCGGTCTTCACCGCGAAGCCGCCCCGCGGCAGGGTGTAGCCACCTACCGGGGTGGGGCCCACGTCCGCGGCCTCCTTGGCCGCCGCGTCCCGCGCCCGGCGCGCCTTGGCCGCCTCCCGGCTCGCCTGCCCGGCCGACGACGCCGGCTCGCAGGAGTCCGCGCCAGGGGGTGGGGGTGGCGGGGCCGGCTGGCAGTGGGGCGGCAGCTCGTAGCCACCGGCTTGGGCCCGGGCGGCGGCCGGGGCGGCCGCCAACACGAGCAGGGTCACCCCCCCCAGCGTGGCGAGCCCCGCAGCCGTGCCCAGTCGGGCAGTAGGCAGGCGGGCAGAAAACACGCGGGCAGGAAGCAGACGGCGGTGGCGCTGGCTCCACATGGCATCCTCCGATTCGACGTGATTCGCGCCAAACTTATTGCAAGGAGCGAACCAGATCCCACGTTTCAGAATTCCAGCATGTTACGTTTTTCAAACCCGCCCATCACCCTGGATCGTGGCAAGAATGTCACGGTCTGTCGATATTGCGCACAGTCCGCGCAGTCCCACGCAAAGAGGGGGACGGTGTTCGAAGATTCGAAGTCGCCTTTACATTTCATCCCTACTCTCATAGGCGGAAATTATATTGACATGTGCTTACAATGAAAACATGCTATTCACATGTCAGCCATGATCCAGATCCGGAACGTGCCCGATGAGATCCACCGACGCCTCAAGGCCCGGGCGGCCATGGCGGGCATGAGCATGTCGGAGCTCATCTTGCGCGAGCTGGAAAAGAGCTTACAGCGGCCGCCACGGGCCGAGCTGCTGGAGCGGATCGCCGCCCTCCCCCCGGTGACCCTCGACCCCAGCCCCGCGGACGTGGTGCGCGACGAGCGAGACTCGCGGTGATGGTGCTCGACGCCTCGGCGGTCATCGAGCGGATCGCCGCCCTCCCCCCGGTGACCCTCGACCCCAGCCCCGCGGACGTGG